>JASLKI010000015.1 GCA_030747575.1 Verrucomicrobiota bacterium
CGGCCCACTTAGCCAAGTGCGCCTCCAGTTGGCCAAGGTCGGCGATCTGCGTCATCTCACCTCGGCGCTCCATCTCGCGATACCAGGCGAGCTGGCCCTGCGTCTGTGCCCAGGCCTGTTCCGGCGAATGCCAGCCGGGCAACGGGTTGCCGCGCTTGGTATACCGGGCGATCTGCGTTGCAACGCACAGGCCGATGTTGCCCCGGCGCATCTCCGGCAAGGAGACGGTGCCGCGGCCGCGATCCTTCTTGTCGGCTTGGCCGGCTTCGCGCCCGCGGATCTCGTCGAGCGGGCGAGACATGTCGCGGTTCCACTCGAGCGCGTTCATCGAGAGATCGAGGTGGGCATCAAAAATAAAGGGCGTGCTGTCGGGCATGGCATGCGCTTGGCCAAGCGGCTGAGCGGCGGGTCAGTCAACGGCAGAACGCCCCGCCTGTGAAGCCTCGAGTTGCCAAGCAAGCCGCACTTGGCCAAGCTGGGCCGCGATGAAAACCATTGCCGTTGCCCTGCTGTTTTTCACCGCCATGACCACCCAAGCCGAGCCCGTTGCCATCGTCATCCACGCCGGTGCCGGCCGTATCGACCGGGACTCATTCACCCCCGAGCGCGAGCGGCTGTACCACGCCACGCTCGAGCAATCGCTCCGAGCCGGGCACGCGATCCTCAAGGGCGGTGGCAGCGCGCTCGACGCCGTCGAGGCGGCGATCGTCATCATGGAGGACGCGCCGGTGTTCAACGCCGGCAAGGGCGCGGTCTTCACCGCCGAGGGCAAAAACGAACTCGACGCCTCGATCATGGACGGCCGCGCGCTACAGGCCGGCGCGGTCGGCGGCGTGACCACGGTGAAGAACCCCATCCGCGCCGCGCGCGCCGTGATGGAACAGTCACCGCACGTCCTGTTCACCAACCGTGGCGCCGAGAAATTCGCCAGCGACAACGAGCTCGAGATGGTCGATCCCAAATACTTCTTCACCGAGCGCCGCTGGAAACAGATTCAAACATGGCTCAAGCAGCAGGAAGCCAAGGCCAAACCACGCGCCGCCGCCGAGCCGGACCGACACGCCGACTACTTCAGCACCGTCGGCTGCGTGGCGCTGGACGCCAAGGGCAACATCGCCGCCGGCACCTCCACCGGCGGGATGACCGGCAAGCGCTTCGGCCGCATCGGCGACTCGCCGATCATCGGCGCGGGCACCTACGCCGACAACCGCACCGCCGGCATCTCCTGCACCGGCCACGGCGAATATTTCATTCGGCACGCCGTCGCGCACGACATCAGCGCGCGCATCGCCTACAAGAAAGAAAGCTTGGCCAAGGCCGCGCGCGACGTCGTGCAAACCGTGCTCAAGCAGGCCGGCGGCTCCGGCGGCATCATCGGCCTCGATGCGCAGGGCAATGTCGTGATGGAGTTCAACACCAACGCCATGACACGCGGCTCCATCGGCCCGGACGGCATCCTCAAGACAGCGATCTTCAAGTGAACGCGCCTTGCCAGGCGGAAATCACTTTTCCACATACTTCGGCCGAAAACTGTGCTGGCAGAGCCCACGGAGCATTGGTAGCATTCACCTGAAAAAGGTACAAATTTTATGAAAATAATTCCTTTTCACATCATTACTGCTGCTCTGGTCGCAATGTCACCGATTGTTCGGGCCGAGCACAAGACACCCACGGTTGGTCTCTACGGACAATCCTTAAAGGCCAAGACTGAGAAGCCGGATATCTTTGGCCGAACCAAGACCACCTACCAGAGTCGGTACGGGCTCAAGGTAGGTACTTCGACAGCCGAGAAGACCGATATCTTCGGCCGAACCAAGACCACCCACCAGAGTCGGTACGGGCTCAAGGTAGGTACTTCGACAGCCGAAAAGCCTGATATCTTCGGACGAACCAAGACCACCTTCAAAGACAAGTCGTACAAGACACTGGGAACGACCGTGACCCAAAAGCCTGATATCTTCGGCCGCAAGAAAACTGAAATTAAAGACAAGTATGGCCGGGTGCTAGGAACGGCCGTTACTGAGAAGCCCGATATCTTCGGGCGCATTAAGACAACGTACAATGACAAGCACGGGCGCAAAGTGGGTTCAGCGACAACAGAGAAGCCGGATATCTTTGGCAACCGAAAGACTATCCACAAAGGGCACAACCCATTTAGCTTTTTCCAGAAGAAGGAAAAGAAAGACTAGAGTAAAATTCAGCCTTTGAAGGCATAATGAAACAATGGGGAGAGCTTGGCGAAGTCCAAGGCACCGGAAGCTCGGTTGAATTCACTGATTGGCGTGAAGCGCTTTTCCGGAAGCAATACTATCGGTTGAGGTTAGTGGAGTAATCTAAAATGCCATTCTCAATTTTGGGCTTAGGTACGGTCGTCGTAGATCATCAGGTACGGTTGCAGTTGCTGCCTGAACCGGATACGAAAGCAGAAGTTCTTTCGGATTGTTACCAAGTGGGGGGTCCAGTGCCGACGTCTTTGGCGCTGTTATCTCGCTTTGGAGCTGAGACTAGCTTTATTGGCAAGTGGTCAACGGATGAATGGGGCAAGATGATTGAGTTGGATTTGAGTCGATCTGGAGTTAGCACCGGATCGGCATTGGTGTCACCCGCGGTTCGATCCGGGTTTGCGCATGTATGGGTGGAGGAAGAGACCGGGCGCAGGAGTATTGCTGCATATAGGGGAAGTCATTTAGTGGAATCAGGGGAGTTGGAGAGTGTTAATTGGGCAGCCTACCAAGCATTACATTTGGATGGTTGGTCGACAGAGGCTGCGATTGAAGCTGCACAACAAATGAAAGCTGCTGGCGGACGAATATCTGTTGATTTGGGATCACCAAAACCCAACTTGGAAACCTTGGTGGGATCGGTCGATTGGGTGAACTGCCCTTTGCGTTTGTTAGAAACGCTTTACCCGGGGGAAAATATTGAGAAGGCGGGGCGTAGATTGATCGAGATGGGGGCGTCTGAAGTAACCGTGACTAATGGTGACGCTGGCGCGTGGTTGATTGGAGTGGACGGTGTGAAATATCAACGTGCATTCTCGATACAAGCAGTAGACACGAATGGAGCTGGAGACGTGTTCTCTGGGGCGATGATTTATGGGGCCTTTAGGGAATGGGGTCCGGAACAACGGTTGCGTTTTGCTTCGGCAGCGGCGGCGCTCAAGTGTTGTGCTGCCGGGAATCGAGAGGCCTTGCCAACTTTGAAACAGGTCGAATCATTCCTTTTGGAGCAGAACTAACCAATGCTCCAATTAAAAAACCTTTTAATTTCGACTTTTTCAGCGGCGGTTATGTTGCTTTTCGGTGGGGTCAATGAGGTTAATGGGGATCCTTTGACGTATGAAGTCATCGGAGACACCGTTACCATCAAAGATTGTAAAGAGACTGCCTCTGGAGAGTTGGTAATTCCCGCCACCTATGACGGAAAACCGGTCACCAGCATTGGGAGTTGGGCCTTCTGGAAATGCACCAGCCTGACGAGTGTGACGATACCAGACAGCATCACCAGCATTGGAAATTTTACCTTCCATAGCTGCAGTGACCTGACGAGCGTGACGATTGGCAACAGTGTCCTCAATATTATGGCGGGTGCCTTTTTTCGTTGCAGCAGTCTAACGAGTGTAACGATTCCCGACAGTGTTGTAAGCATTGATAGAGGGGCCTTCATAGACTGCAGTGCTCTAACGAGCATTGAGGCGGGCAAAGGTAACGCCCAATATTCTTCTGAGGGCGGGGTTTTATTCGATAAACAAAAAACTGAGTTAGTTCTATTTCCTGCCGGGAAAAGCGGTCATTACACGATCCCTGACAGCGTCACCAGCATTCTGGATCGTGCCTTCAATTACTGCCGTAACCTGTTCAGCGTGACGATCCCCGACAGCGTCATCAGTATTGGGGGGGGTGCCTTCGAAAGTTGCATTAGTTTGGCGAGCGTGACGATCCCCGACAGTGTCACCAGAATTGGGAATTTTGCATTCAATGACTGCCGTGATCTCGCGAGCGTGACGATTAGCAATAGTGTCACCAATATTGCGGAGGGCACTTTTTATATGTGCATCAATCTGACGAGTGTGACGATTCCCGACAGCGTCTCCAACATTGGGAATAGTGCCTTCAGTTGGTGCATTAACCTGACGGGTATCAATATTTCAGATAGCGTCACCAGCATTGATAGCTATGCTTTCTTGGGTTGCATTAGTCTGACGAGTGTTACCATCCCCAACAGCGTTACCAGCATTAGGGAAGGTGCCTTCAGTCGCTGCAGAGGCCTGACCAGTGTGACGATCCCCGACAGCGTCACCAGCATTGGGGAGAAGGCCTTCTATGACTGCCGTAGCCTTACGAACGTCACCATTCCTGACAGTGTTATCGGCATCTATAATAGCGCCTTCGAGGGCTGCACTAGTCTGAAAAGAATTACTTTTAGGGGTGAGGCTCCCTTTTTTTGGGGGGCTAATGTGCTCAGCAACGTATCCGGTAACGCCAGAATATTTATCAACTCAGATGCAATCGCTTTTGGCGAAACATTTGAAGGGTTGCCTGTCATAATCTTGGAGGAATTAATAATTAGCACTTTCAGCAAATCCGCCGCGCCAAGAAGACCCTTCAGCAAATCCGCCGCACCATTCTCCCTTAACTTCGAGAGTATATCGGGCTTAACCTACATAATTGAAGCTTCATATGACTTAAAGCAATGGAGCGAGATTGGCGAAGCCCAAGCCGCCGGAAGCTCTGTTGAATTTACTGATTGGCGTGAAGCGCTTTTCCGGAAGCAATACTATCGTTTCAAGTTGGTGGAGTAATCGGCGTTTCAATAAACTACTGAATTAAATCGCTTGTCCTCAAAGGCAAATTGTAGAGAATCCCCCCCCAACGTTCGGCATTCGGCCGACACATCTCCTTGGGTGGGCGAATGGCGCAGTGGTAGCGCAGCGGTTTTACACACCGTTGGTCGGGGGTTCGAATCCCTCTTCGCCCACCATCCCTAACTCCGATATTATAAGTATCTTAAGAGTTAGGCGCTCTTCTGTTTCCTTCAAAAGCCATCCGTTTCATTGACAGTTCATTGACGTTTAGAAACTCAAAAACTGGAATTGGATACGATGCACCCCTCGAAAGCACCCCGTTCTCTATCACGATTACCTTGCCCCCTCCACATCCCCATCATTTCCATCCTCTCCTTCTGGCCATACGGCGAATGTTTTTCCATGTGAGGTTTAGCGGGCATTAAATCATCAATATTGCTCAAGTAGGTGCTGTAGGCCTTAAGCGTGACCAGTACCACTACGTTGTCGCCGATAGGAATGAATCCAAGCCGTTCGTAGAGACGCATCAAGCGGTTCCGCGAACCAGCAATGGGCGCGAGCATCTTCGAAGAAATTGCGCGACTGATATAAAAATGGCGTTTGTAACCTGTTGGGAAATTGTGAATAAGTCCCAATGGACACTTTTTTATGAATGAACGTAGAATCAGCTCCGTTTAGTTGGAATTGCCGAGGCTTGTTATCGAGGCGGTTTCTACCATGATAGCTTATCAACAAAAATAAATAATTATTAAATCATGAATTCTTTGAGTTTGTCTGTAGGCTTATCGTTCTTGCTGAACTGGCTGCCCGTAGTTGTTGTCTCTCAGTCCGACAGCCCGGATTCCAAGCCAAGCAAGGAAGTGGGGAGTGCCAAGCCCGATACTCGAACAGATGAAGCTGGCGAGGAGAAGAGGAACATCCGCTTCCAGTTTGAGGGAGTGCCTTACATGGATGCACTCCAGCGCTTTTCACAAATGGCGGAAAAGCCGCTGATCACGGATGCTCCTCTTGATGGGACGCTGACATTCTTCGACTCGGAGCCGTATACCTATCAGGAGGCGATGGATATACTCAACGTGATCCTGTCGATGAAAGGCGTGGCGTTGGTCGAGGCCGGTCGCTACCTACAACTGACTAAGCTGGAGAACATACAAAAGATGCCGTTGAAGGTTATTCGGGGTTCGGACACCACGGGCGACTTCCGGCCCGGCCAGATTGTAACAGTAGTCCTGAGACTAAAACATCTCAACGCTGGCGAGATCTCTCCGGCTGCAGCCTCGTTGTTGTCCAACGCCGGCTCCGTGGCCCCCCTGTCGCGAGGGCAGGGGCTGATCATTACAGACCGGCTCGAGAGCATACACCGCATCCAGCAACTACTCGGTGAAATTGACGTTGCCTCCGCCGTCGAGCGCGACATGAAAACTTACGCCCTCAAGCACGCCTCAGGCGCGGTTGTCTCCGAGTTGATCAACAAGACATTCGGCAAGTCCTCTGTTTCCAAGCAGATCAAGTGGAATGATAAATCAAAAAAGTTTGATTCTTTCGAACCCGACCCCTCCTCATACATTTCATCCGTCTATGATGAGGCCTCCCGCACGCTCGTGCTCTTTGGTCCGGTTGAGCCTTTGGGGCTGGCTGCAGAACTGATCCTGGAATTTGAAACCGGCGAAGGCAAAGCCGGCGAGGTGAAAATTTTTCATCCCACCAAGATGAACGCCGATGAGTTGGCCTCGATGATTCGCGAGGGAGTTAACGGCGTTGCCCAAAAAGGCGAGACAGCAGCAGCAGCCAAGCTCAAGGCCCGCATCATCGTGGATACCAAGCTCAACCGTGTCATTGCCTCGGCACCGGTGGCGGGCCAGCTTGAGATCATCGAGAACTTTGTGTTGCAGGTGGACGGAACCGGTGCCAAGGGAGGACGACCCAAGCCGATCACAACGGTGAACATCACCAGGGTGTTTCGCATCAAGTCCCTTGATTTGGCCGCTATCCAACAAGCTGTCTCGAATGCCACCACAGATCAATTGCCCGATGGTCAAACCAGGTCTCGTTTGGCCATTTCCGCCGACACCTCGACCCGGAGCCTGATTGTGACCGGTTCTCCTGGTGATGTTCAAACCGCTGAGGACATCGTGAGGCAGCTTGAGCAGGGGCGGGAACCAATTATTGCCCGCCAGACCCGCATTTTTGAGATGCTCGATCGTGAAGAGCTAGGCCGTGTCACGCCGTTGGTGGAAAAATTGTACAAGGAACAGGTTGACGAAGCCGGAACCGGTCCGGCTGATGCAATCATTCTGCGGGACGAGAACACGCAAAGACTAATTGTCCGGGCCAAGCCGGATCATCTTGTGCAGATCGCGAAGTTGATTTCTGAACTCCGATTGGCCAAGCCACTGGCCAAGCCGCGAACCACCGTAATGCTGCCCTTGTCCAACCGTAAAGTGGACCAAATTTACCGCAACATCGAGTCGCTTGTGAACGAGCGGATGGGGGAAACACCGTTTCGTAACCAGCCCAAACCGCGCCTGATTGAAGACAGGGCGAATAACCGGGTGATTGTTACTGCCAACACCGAGCAGCACGAGGTGGTTGCGCAGGTGTTGCAGTCGCTCGACGTGCTTCCGGACGCGCCGGAGCGCACGATGCGGTTTGTGAACCTCGAGGGCGCCGATGCACGCAAGGTGACGCCACTGGTCACGCGGCTGTTTGAGAACGACAAGCCAAGCGCCGGGCCGTCACCGCAGATCATCGAGGACACGGGCGGCAAGCGGTTGATCGTTCTGTCCACCGGGGAACAGCACGGTCGTATCACGGCATTCCTCGAGAAATACCAATCCTCCGGGCCGATGATGGTGGAGCAGGAGATGCGTTCGATCAGCCTGCCGCGCCGAGAGCCGGGCAAGTTCAACCAGATCCTCCAGTCGATCCAGAAGTTGATTGATCAGCGAATGAAGAACCCGGAATTTGCCCGTTCGCCCAGGCCGATGATCCTGCCGGACGAATCGGGGAGCCGCCTTGTCATGACCGCGACCAAGGAGCAGTTCGAGGTCATTGAACAGATCGTGGCCACCGTCACCGCAACCCCCGAACCTATCGAACGAGAGGTGCGATTGTTGCGGCTTAAGGATCGCAATGCCAAGGAACTGATCGAGTTGGCAAAACACCTGTTCGACAACGAGGTTTCTCCTGACGGCACAAAGCCGCAGATCATTGCCGACAGCGCGGGCAGCCGCCTGGTGGTCATTGCCACCGAGGAAGAGTTCAAGCGGGTCGAGCAGTTTGCGATTGATTACAACAGCGGCCGACAGGACCTGGGACCTCATCAATTTAAATTTATGGATGTGCCAGTTGGCCAAGCGGATGAAGTCGTCAAGGCAGTGAGTAAACTTTATCAGGATCAGCTACGCGACAATCCCGATCGTCAGGCCAATGCTGCAACAATTCTTGCGGACAGCGAGAATGACCGAGTCATAATTAGTGGTCCGCAGAAGGAGGTAGGTCGCGCTGAAGGTCTGGTCAGAATGCTTGGGCCGTCCAAGGGTTCAGGCGGAGGGCAGAAGGTAACGCAAGTCGTCCGGCTTAAGGCTGCGAATGCCCAGACGGTTTCCGGGTTGATCGAGAAGAGTTTCAACGCCGGTGGTAATCGCAACAAGATCAATCTGCTGGTGGATGAGCCCAGCAACAGTCTCGTTCTCACCGGCCCGGAAAAGTCAGTGGTGGCGGCGGGGTCTGTGATTCGAGAACTGGACTCGGGAAACCGGGTAAAACCGCTGGAGCTTCGGATTCTCGAGTTGCGCGCTGCTGACGTCACCAAGGTCGCCCCGTTGGTCACCGAGTTGTTCACCACCCTGATGAAGGATCGTCATGGAAAGAATTACGAGCCCAAGTCAAAAATCATCTCCGACGAGGCGGCCAACCGCCTGATCATCACAGGTCAACTGGATGAGATCGTAGAGATCGATAAGCTGGTGAAGCAACTCGACTCGACCACGCGCCAGTCGGCTGGCAACCGCATCTTTAAAATCCGGGCGGGAGACGCGAAAAAGATTTCCGATGTCATAAACAGGACCTTTGTGACGATCGATTCTCAGGGCAAAACCCGACCGCGCCTGAATGTTGCGGCCGACGAAATCAGCAACCTGCTGATTGTAGCCGGAACTCCCGAGGATATTCTGGCAGTTGGCATGCTAGTCGAGCAACTGGACGTGGGAAACCCCCTTGTACCCAAGGACCTAAAGGTGATCGAGTTGCCGCACGCCGAAGGGGAGAAACTTGCACAATTAGCCGGTCGAGTTTGGGGATCGCAGATGCGCGGTGTCGAGGGGAATGGCGACGTGACTTTTATTAATGAACCGAGTGGGAAGCGGTTGATCATTGTGTCGCCAACCGAATTGATGACACGCGCTGAGCAGATCGTGAACGGGTTGCTGATCTCACCGGAATCATCCAATAGGGAAGTGGCAGTGATCGAGTTGGAGCACGGCAATGCATCGGAACTGGTACCCGTCTTGAGTAGCGCCTACGAGGCCAAGGTCGCCGGGTTGCCCGGCATCCCGGCATCCATCCTGAGTGGTGCGAACAGCAAGCAGGTCGTGGTCATGGGAACGCCGGAGCAAATTATCGAGATAAGGGGAATGGCGTCTGAGTTGGATGCTCCTGTAGAAACAATCCAGAAGGTTACGGAATCCTTCCGCTTGTCCAGCGCCGATGAGGTGGATGTTGTCAGCACCATGGTGAAACAAATTTATGAGAGTCGGCACGAAGGGTTGGCCAGTGACCCTGCGGATGCCGCCTTCCTATCCGATGCCGGCAATCGCCGTTTGATTGTTGTGGCCAAGCCGGACCATATTGAGGAAATCAAACAATTGGTGAAACAGGTCCAAGTGGTGGGCACAGATCGTACGGCGCATCAGAGCAAATCGCTGGCGTTGACGCACATCAAGGGAGCCGAGGCGATGACAGTGCTGAGTCAGGTGTTCAGCATTGAACTGGCGGCGACGGAGCCTGCTCGCAAGCTGATCCTGACGCCCTCAACAGACGGGGGTTCCCTGTTCATGGATGCGCCGGAAGACTTGGCCAAGCGGGTGGAGACGCTGCTGGTGGTTTTGGATCAGCCTGGGGAGCAGGAGGAGCGTTCGGTAAAGTTAATCAAGGTAGGCAATGCTGCCGAGGTGGCGCGGTTGCAGCCGTTGGTCGAGCAACTCTACACCGACCGATATCAGGGAAACGAGCAGGAGCCTGCCGATGCAAAGATTGTGGCGGACCCGATTTCGGGCAACTTGATAGTTTCGGGGCGGAAAATGCACCTGGAATTGATAGATTCACTGGTCAAGGAATTGCAGGGGACAGTAACGACGGCGCGTCAGAGCAAATCGCTGGCATTGACGCACATCAAGGGAGCCGAGGCGATGACAGTGCTGAGTCAGGTGTTCAGCATTGAACTGGCAGCGACGGAGCCTGCTCGCAAGCTGATCCTGACGCCCTCAACAGACGGGGGTTCCCTGTTCATGGATGCGCCGGAAGACTTGGCCAAGCGGGTGGAGACGCTGTTGGTGGTTTTGGATCAGCCTGGGGAGAAGGAGGAGCGTTCGGTGAAGTTGATCAAGGTAGCTGATGCTGCCGAAGTGGCGAGGTTGCAGCCGTTGGTGGAGCAACTCTACACCGACCGATATCAGGGAAACGAGCAGGAGCCTGCCGATGCAAAGATCATCGCCGAGCCTGTCACCGCAACGCTAGTTGTCAGCGGCCGGGAGGATCATGTGCTTGCCATTGAGATGATGGTTGCGGAATTGGGATTACGTAAACCGCAGTCTCGACCGAGAGTCACTCGTGTGTACGACCTCAAGAATGCACAGGCCACAACATTGGCCACAACAGTCACCCAGCTGTATGAGGAAAAATTGAAGGACAGTCCCGGTGCCAGCAAAGAGCAGGTGCTTGTGTTGCCGGACGCGACGACCAACCGATTGATCGTAATGGCGCCGGATAATGAACTACCGGTGCTCGAGAAACTTATTTCCCAGGTGGACCAGGTCAGCCTACAGACTGCCGGAACTCGTGTATTCAAGTTGAAGGCTAATGAGGCGTCACAGGTGGCAAATTTAATAAAGAATACACTCGTTAATATTACTGCGGCGGCCGATCCCAAAAGTAACACATTGATTGTTTCAGGCGAACCAGAAGATTTGCAGGCGGTGGCGGTCATTATTGAGCAGTTGGATAACTTGACTGATAAACCGAACCGTGAGGTTCAGGTGTTTACCTTGGTGAACTCCCCGGCCGATGCAGCGGCGCTGCAAGCCAAAGAGGTCTACCTCGACCAAATGAAGGGGAAAAACAATCTGGGCGATTCCGACGCAATGATCTTGCCGGATGCCAGCGGGAACCGCCTGATCGTAACGGCGAACACTCTCCAGCTTCCTTTGATAAAGGATGTAATTACTGCGCTTGATCAGGAAACGGCAAGCGATGATCGCAAAATGGTGGTCCACGCACTCAAGAACGGTTCCGCCACATCGGTGATGAGTATAATCGCCAATGTGTATGCCTCGGAGTTGGAGCGTACTGATGCAGCGCTAAAGTTGTCTGTAACCGCCTCGGTGGATGACAAATCCCTAGTGGTCTCCGGTCAACTGGAGGACTTGGCCAAAGTGGCGGAACTGGTTGCCACGCTGGACGCCCCTACCTTCACCGGGGAGGTTGAGGTACGTTCCTATCGTTTGCCCGAGGGCGACACCGACGACTTGGCCGAGGCGCTGAATAATATATTCGAGCGCCCCGACGGCACGCCGGGAGGAGCCATCCAGCCCAAGTTTGAAGCGGATGATGACACCCGGCACTTGCTTGTCGCGGCCACTGCTGATCAGTTCGATCGGATTGAGAAGCTGATCGAGGACTTCCAATCGGCTGCGGAAGTGACACACGGCATCAAGACATTCCGCTTGGCCAAGGGCAACTCCGAAGAGATCGCAAAGGTATTGCGCGAGATGTTGGGTGCGGCGGAAACCTCGTCGAGCAGTAGTTCCAGAAGTAGCAGTTATTACCGGTCACGGTATAGCCGGAGTTCATCACAGAAACCCAAGGCCAAGGTGACGTCAGCCACGGCGATCAATGCCGTCATCGTTCAAGGCGCCCCATCTCAATTGGCCATGGCGGAGGAACTGGTGCAGACACTCGAGAAAATGGATCGGCCGGAGACATCCGTGATGGAGGTAGTCCACCTTGAGAAAGCGGAGGCGGCCTCGGTGGCGGATGCAGTCAACCGGGCTCTTCAGGGCGGGGAGCGTACACGAAATTCCTCTTCCCGGAGCCGGACAAGTTCCTATCGCAGCAGCAGTTCGAGTGAGAGTAAACCGGAAGTGACAGTAACCCCCGAAGTGAATTCCAACAGCCTGGTGATCGTTGGCCCGGCCGTACGCGTGAAATCCGTCACAGAACTGGTACGCCAACTCGACATTAAGGGAGAAACGGAGGGAGGCGTGGATATCCGAATTTACAAGCTTGAAAACGGGGAGGTGAAATCCGTAAGCGAGACGCTTGAGGACATGATCGAACGTGTTCTCAACCTCATGCCGGGCTCGGACCAAGACAGGTCACGTCGGCGTTTTTCCGTACGCGTTTGGGGGCATGAAGACACCAAAACATTGTTTGTGCTTGTGCCACCTCGGCAGTTTGCGCTGGTGGAAAAACTGTTGCCCATGCTGGATCAGAAGTCAGAGGAGGCAATGCAGCAAGGAGAGCTCAACTTTTACCCCGTAAAGCACGCCTCGGCCTCGCGCTTGTCCGAGGTGGTCGAGGATATAGTGGATCGCATGGCCATGTTGACCCCCGGTTCAGATGACGAAAGACGTGCCCGTCAGTACTCCGTACGCTTTTGGTCTCACACAGACAGCAACACCATCCTTGCTGTAGTTCCACCGGATCTCAAATCCTTGACCGAAGAACTGATCACCATGCTTGATACCTCCAGTGAGGTGCAGGAACGCCTCGGTGAAATCCAGGTGTTCCCTCTGAAATTTGGCGAAGCGGAAGATGTTGCCAACATGCTCGAGGAGATGGTCGAGCGGATGCTGAGTTTGAATCCCAAGCCGGGGCTTACAAGTAGTCAAATGGTTCGCTTAGTTAGAATCTGGCCGCATGAAGACACAAACAGTCTCTTTGTGCTTGTGCCCCCGGATTACGTTGACATGACCAAGAACTTGGTCGGCATGCTGGATGTAAAACCTGATGATGCTGTGCAAAACGCCGAGATTCAGCTTTTCCAGTTGCAACACAGTGATGCGGGGGCGGTTGGTGAGATCCTAGAGAGCATGGTTGAGCGGGTGCTGACCTTGAATGCAAAGTCAAAAATCAATAGCCGTCAGATCGAGAACTCAGTGGAGGCTTGGCCGAACGTGGAAACCAACAGTTTGTTTGTATTGGTGCCCAAGGACAATCTGCCGATGGTCACGAATCTCTTGTCGATGCTGGATGCCAAGCCGGAGCGAATGCGACGTGCAATCCACTATATCATGCTTGAAAACGCTGATGCCGATACCGTGGCTAACCAAATAAAGGCATTGTTTATTGAGGAGGACAAGACCGACCAGCCGTTCATTGAGTCAGATTTTTTTATGAACAGCATCACCATCGTTGCAACCCAAGAGCAGATTGCCGAGATGAGCGATACGATTGCACAACTCGATGAGGCAGCAATGGATAACACCTTGCAGCTCCGGGTCATCTCCTCCGAGGGCGTTCCTGCCAAGGATCTGGCGGAGATGTTGACCGGTCTCTATGCAAATTTGTCTGGTGTTGACATCCGGTTGGTTGAGGAGCTGCCGGAAGCGGATCCGCAGGCCGAACCTCTGCTCAAACCTGAACAAAACCAAGAGAAGGCAGTCACCGAAAAAGAGGAAGTGGTCTACATAGCCGTCGATGAAAAAATCAACGCGGTCTTGGCCTCCGGCAAAGCCAACGAGCTCGACCGGATTTCACGACTCATAGATGATTTGACCATTACCATCATGGATAGCGAAGCCGAGTTTAGGCGATATGAGTTGAAGGAAGCCGACCCGGAGGGCTTGGCCAAGGCATTGCTCGATATATACGCTCGGCCGGAAAAGACTGTGGTGGAGGATGGAAAGCCTAAAAAAGTTCCTCAACCCCCAAAGATTGTGGCCGTGCCAGATCTTCGAACCCGTTCGGTCATTGTCCGGGCGGAACCGTTGGATTTTGAGTTCATCGAGTTGATTGTCAAGGAACTCGATGTGAAAGGAGTGCCGCAGGTTGAGATGCGTTTCTTTATTTTGCGCAACGCCAAGCCTGAAGATGCCATCACGCACCTTGAGGACTTCTTTGAAGAGTTGAAGGAGATCCGCCCCGGCGAACCGCTTGAGGCCAAGCCAGACAAGCGAACCAAGTCGGTCGTGGTGGTGGCCAGGCCGGAGATGCTCGAGAAAATCGGAGAGGTGATTCAGCGGATCGACGTGCCGCCCGAGTTTGCGGAGGCCGATGTGCTGATTCTTGAATTGCGCAAGTCCAATGCCGAGGCCCTGTCAGTAATCCTGCAGGACATGATGCGCCCCGATTCGAAGGGAAACCTGACCGATGAGGCCCAGGCGATGGTTGAGCAGGTGCAGAAACTCAACATCACCAACAGCGATGGACAACTCGTCCAGCTGGATTTGACCAAGCCCATCAAGGTGTTCGGCGAATCGGGCGACGGCATCAACCGGCTCATCATCACTTCCACTGCGGACAACATGGTGGCGTTACAGGAGTTGGTGCTGATGATGGATACCGTCTCGGTGATCGACGGTGTGGCCGTTCGCATGGTGACCTTGGAAAATGCCGTAGCAGACAATGTTCGTGACACCCTTTCCGGTATCTTTTCGCAAAGCCAAGCGCTTGGCCAAGGACCGGGTGGCAAGGCCGAACCGGAAGGCAGCGGTGGTAGTGCATTGGTGAACCAAATCAATATTGGCGCCGATCCTCGAACCAACAGTGTCATCATGAGCGGTCATCCTGACTCGGTAGACTTGGCAGAGCGCCTGATAGTGGATCTCGACAAAGACGTGGAGAACTTTGTGACCGACGTGAAGGTTTATCGCTTAAAACATGCGTCCACCGACCAGATTGTGCCTATGCTGCAGTCGGTCTTTAAGGAAAACTCCACCGATCCCTCGCTTGAGGGGATCAGTCGACAGGTGACCCGTTTACGGCTGCATCTACAGGATGAAAATATCAAAACTTCGGAGGCGCCTGCCACCCGTGACGCACTGGCAATCCAAGGAGATGAATCCTCCAACACAATCATTGTCGCTGCACGTTCCGATCTTCTGCCCTTGATTGAGGAGGTGATAATGACATTGGATATCCCCGCAGCGGGAGGCATGGAGTCAATCCAGATTTATCCACTGGAACATGCCAATGCAGCCACGATCGAGAACGTTATCGAAAATCTTTTTGAAGGACCATCGCGAGGGCAGGTGCGACCCGAGGATCGACCAAACATTGTGGTAGATTCCCGGACCAACGCCCTGATCATTGCTGCCTCTCAAAAGACTTTGGCCATCGTTAACAGCTTGATCATGCGTTTAGATCAGAAACCCGAAACCCCAGGGATTTTGATTGAGGTGTTGCCCCTTGAACATAATGACGCCTCTCAGGTTGCCGGCATGATTAACGATGTGTTTAGCGCCAGGCGGCGCAATATCCAATCGCCAGGACAAACGTCCCCGGCACAAGAACGCGTTAATGTTGAGGCGGATGGTTTGACCAATTCGCTCATTATCACTGCCAGCAAAGAAAATGTTGGATTGATTCGTGAGTTGGTTGCAAAGGTGGATTTGGAGCCCACAGCTGAAACAAGTCAATTAACGATTATTCCGCTTGAGTACGCCGATGCGCAGCGAGCGGCGGCCATGTTGCGCTCCCTCATAAAACAAGGTTTATACCGCCCGGGCATCTCGCGGTCGGGACCAGCACGTGCGAGCCGTGAGAGTATCGCCATCTCTGTGGATCATGCCACAAACACGCTGATCGTTTCCGCCAGCCCGGAAAATCTCGCCGTGGTGCGTGAGGTGGTAAAGCAGATCGACACAAAAAATTATGCCAAGACTGGATCCTTGAAAATTTATGAATTGAAGCATGCATCGGCGCCACGCCTGGCCACAACGCTTGAGTCATTCTTTAAATCCAAGCGGGCAGCTGAAGCTGCGTTGGGTGAGCCGGATGCAATTGTACCTGTCACTGTGACGCCCGATGAGCGAACCAACACGCTATTGGTCACCGGCGGCAAGGAGAGCTTTGCAATCATAGACGAATTACTCGACAAACTAGACGCCGATGCCGTGGTGGCGCAGAACAAATTTGAAGTGTTTCCGCTGGAAAACGGCTCAGCGGCCAAGTTAAAGATGATGCTTGACCGCCTGTTCACTGGGCGAAACGCGCCTCCGGGTGGCCAAGCGCCACAACCGGTGACGATTATCGCCGATCCAATTTCAAACTCGCTGGTTGTCGGTGCGGCGACCGAGGATTTGCCGATGGTTCGCGATCTTGTCGAGCGGTTGGATGCAGAGCAAACCAGCCCAAACATCAATGTGGCAGTGTTCCCGTTGTCCAAAGGCAACGCTACAAGCGTGTCGCAGACCATCCAGAGTCTGTATCGCGATTCAGGGACAACGGTCGGCCCATCGGTTACAATCAATGTGGATGACCGCATCAACGCGTTGGTTGTTTCCGCGGGCGAGAACGATCTCAAACGCATCGAGGAATTGGCCAAGCAGTTGGATACGAATGAGGTCAAGAGGGTCTCCGAGATTCGGGTGTTTGGTTTAAGACACGCCAGCGCCACCGAGCTTGCCCTGCTGTTGAATACGGCGCTCAACACCAAGCCGGAGAGCCTGACATCGCAGAGCGCGGACAGGCAAGAGTTGCTACAGTTCATCACGCGAACTGAGGAGGAAAATGAATTGATTACCACCGGCCTCAAGGAAGGTGTGTTAATTACTCCCGATCCCCGCACCAACTCCCTGGTCGTCTCTGCGCCCGTGGACAATATGCCACTTATTGAGCAAATCATCCTAAAGCTTGACGACAGTTCGCCGCAGATTGCGCAGATTAAGGTCTTTCAGCTGAAAAATGCCGATGCCCGTCAGATGGCAGATGTGTTGACCAACTTGTTCCAGTTGCAGGCCGCCGGCGGACAGGGCAATACGCGTTCCATCCGCTACACGTTGGTTATGCCATTGAATACCAAAGCAACAAATGTAGACGGCCAACCGACCATAGGCACCGCCGAGCAAAACGCCCTGACGGTGACCGTCGACATTCGAACCAACAGTCTGCTTATAGGCGGCTCAGAACATTATGTTGCCTTGTCCAGTCAGATCGTCGAGGAATTGGACTCCAGTCCGGCACAGGAGCGTATCACCCAGGTTTACCGCCTCAAGAATTCCCAGGCAGAAAACCTAGCTACTGCCCTGCAGGATTTTCTGGATCAGTCACGCCAGAGAGTCACCTCGGTCCTGGGTCAGGAGGCTGTGGGCACCGCCCAACGTTTATTGGATGAGGAGGTTGCGATTGTGGCCGAGCCTGTCACTAACTCGTTGCTGGTTTCGGCCAGCCCCCGCTATTTTGAGCAGGTTGAGAGTATGATCACACAGTTGGACCAACCTCAAAAACAGGTTTTAATTGAGGTTTTGCTGGCAGAGGTCACTCTGGATGGCACTACGGAGTGGGGTGTTCAATGGAATACAACAGTTGATTTAAGGGATAAGGGTATCTCCGATCAAAAGAGAGATATTGATTCAATTAAACTTGATGGCGAAACCGTAGTGGGAGGGTTAACAGCGAGTCTTACCGGCGATAATTGGAATTTTATCCTCAAGGCCATGCAGAGTGATGGGCGCCTAGAAATCTTAAGCCGCCCACAGATATTAGCCGCCGACAATATGGTGGCCAACATAAATGTCGGGCAACGGGTTCCTGTGGTTACGGGCAGTCGCATAACGGAGCGAGGCGACTCGATTAATAACTTTGAGTATCAGGACGTTGGTGTTCAGTTGGAGGTGACTCCTCGGATCAATCCGGAAGGAATAGTGAAGATGGAGGTGGCACCCACTATCAGCTCGTTGTCCTCATCCACGGTGGCAGTCTCAAAGGATTTTGACGCACAAGTTATCAACAACAGAAGCGCCAGCACCAGTGTGAGTGTGCAGGATGGCCAGACGGTCGTGATCGGCGGACTGATAAGCACTGAAGATGACGAGCGAGTTACAAAAATTCCGTTGCTCGGCGATATCCCATACATCGGGCAAATCTTCAGGAAGACAAAGAAAAAACGTGTAAGAAGTGAGTTGCTGGTAATTCTGACACCTCATGTTATTAACGAACCTGGTGAGGCTGAAAAATTCAGTCGGGAGAACATTGACAATTCAAGTATCTTTGAACAGTTTGAACCAACTGGAAGCCAGCGAAACAAGACCCAGCAGCGCATCCTTGAAACCCTTAAGCCCAAAGCCCGTGAGGAGAAGGAGGTTGATGTTCCCCAACCATCCAAGGAGAAGAAGCAACTGCCATCGAAGATATAATGTGCGGTGACAGGAGGAAAAAGCCATCAGTTAGTTTTTGTGCAGGGTTGGTTCTTGGCCTGTCGTGGATTGCGGTCACCGGTATTGGTTGCCAAACACAAGGGTCCGATGTAGGCCGGTTTCGGCCCAAGATGTTTAATCCAGGTGAAGGGCCTGTTAATTCGATTCGACTCTTCACTTCCCCTGTGCTGTTTAACCTTGATGAAGAACCCGGCCCCGATGCGTTTAAAGCCCGCGTATATGCGGTAAGGGACTCTGTACCAAAGCCGGTACAGTTTACTAAGGGAACCTTAGAAATTATTATTTTTGACGAGACTTCAAACCGCGATCAACAGGACCCTCCGCGTCAAGTTTGGTCGTTTTCCGGATTGGTTTTGGATCGGCACAGGATCCAAACAAGCCTCGGCTATAGTTATGATTTCACCCTGGAGATAGATAAACCCAAGCCCCTGACCGGCAAGGTGTCTGTTGTGGCGAAGTTCACTCATCCAGATGGAGCTTCAATATTTGCGAAGCCGGTCAGCATTACTGTCGAACCATGATCATGTAACAGGATTTGGCAAGTTGCTGGGAAAAACTAATCGGTCTGATTTTTAACTTACCCAAGCGACCATGCACGCTTGCGATATTGAACCAATCGGCTTGAATATCGCCCCAGCAGGATCAGAATCGGCCACTGCCTAGGCAATGGCCGGGCGCAAGCAATGAGTAGTTACTCACAGGTTTTAGTGGAGAAAGGGTTGGTGTCCGTGGAGGACATTGATGCCGCCGATCGTCTGCGCGAGGAGAAGGGTCTGCGCTTGGACCGGGCGCTGATCCAAAACGGTGCGATTACTGAGCGTGCATT
>JASLKI010000016.1 GCA_030747575.1 Verrucomicrobiota bacterium
TCGCAGTAATCGATTTTCCTGTTTTTTGGGGTCAACAGCTTGAACCGCACGATATGTTCGCCATCGCAGATGCGCGGATGCTCGGCCAGACGGAAGCAGTCGTGAAGCTTCACGTGCAACTCCACCGGCAGCATGTTGCCGTGTTTGTCCGCTGGTTTGTCAGGGTACTCCAAGCGTTTCGATTTGTCGTCCAGCCAAGGGATCGTTTGCGGCGCGAACTCGTCGAGCCACTCCCACTGCTCGCTCGGCATGTGTTTGCGGAACGCCGGCTTTACGTCCGCGGCAACCGCCTGCTTGGCCAAGGTCATGCCCGTAAACGTGGCACTCAGGCAATTCAAAATCGCCGTCTCGTCGAGCGGCGGAAATTCCAAATCCGGTCGGGCGGCGCACAGCCAATTGAGCCGCCTGATGAGTTGCCGGATCGAGTGGTCGAACGATTTCGGCGTGAACCACTCGCCTAAACAGGCCTTGGCCAGTGCTTGGCCGGCGGCTTGCGGATCGGCCTCTTTCGCCCGTGTCCGGCCCAGCTCGAGATCGCGAAAACGATTTATTTCATAGGCCTCAACGCGTTTTATGCCGGGGTCGAACCCGCACTCGGCACGGGTCGTCAAGTCGCCGGGAAACAGCTCGCGCACCCAGTCCAGTTCTACTGCGGCGGCCAGGCTCAGCAGCGTTTGGGCGCGGTCGCCCCGGGCGGACACTTGCCGGATTTCGCCGATGACGAGCAGCGGAGATTTTTGCACGACGCTCTCGCGGACGAGTGTGCCGCTGCGGCCGTCAGTCAGGTTGCAAAATAGGGTGCCGCTGTCGCGCCGCACGCAGAGTTGGTCGGCAAACGCGGCGAGGATGCAGTGGCGCAGGGCGGTGGACTTCGACCGGTCGGGAGCCGGCTGCGCGTCGGTCGCCTTCGCCAAGTGGAGGATTTGCCGGAACGCCGACTCGACCTCACGGCATGCCCCGGCGTGGATGCCGTGCGCGCGGCAGTCGTCAACGTTGTAGCGGCGCGCGTTGGCGAACTGCCACGCGCGCATCATCACCTCGAAGTCGGAGTCGGCTCCGTCGCGGAACGGCTCCTGCGCGGCCTGCACCGTTTTGTCGTCGCGAGCGGAGCGGATGAGAATGTTGCGCCCGCTCATGAACGCCGCGCACAACGCCGCCTCGTTCACGCAGCCGCGCCGGCTTCCCTCGACGATCATCCGGGCCAGGCGCGGGTGCATCGGCAGTCGCAGCATCGCGCGCCCGACGTCGGTCAAGCCGCCGGCGCCGCCGTTGGCCAAGCACTTGGCCAAGGCGCCGAGCGAGCGCAGCAGCGACTCGGCCTTGGCCACGGCGTTGGCGTCCGGCTTGTCGAGCCAGTCGAACTGGGTGGCCTCGTCGATGCCGGCGGCGTGCAGCATCAGCACCGACTCCGACAAATCGGTGCGGTGGATTTCCGGCGTGTTGTGCCCGGGGCGATTGAGGTGGCCGCTCTCGGTCCAAAGCCGGTGGCACGTTCCCGGCGCGGTGCGGCCGGCGCGGCCGGCGCGTTGGTCGGCGGAGGCGCGGCTGATCTCCTCGATCAACAACGTGCCAAAGCCGCGCTCGGCGTCGAAGCGGGCGACGCGGGCCATGCCACTGTCGATCACGTGACGGATGCCGTCGATGGTCACCGAGGTCTCGGCGACGTTGGTGGCGATAACGATTTTTCGGCGGTTACTCCCGGCGAAAGCGCGGTCCTGATCGGCCGGTGGTAGGTCGCCGTGCAGCGGGATCAGCTCGACCGGCTCCGGCAGCCGGCGGCGGCTGATCGAGCCGATAGTGCCGCGAATTTCGCCCATTCCAGCCATAAAAATCAAAATATCGCCGGGAGAGTTATCGCGGAGGATTTGCTCAACGGCCTCGGCAGCCTGCTCGGTGATGGGATCGCGATTGCGATATTGGCCGAAGCGAATCTCGACCGGAAAGGTGCGCCCGTCGGAGGCGAGCACGCGGCAGGGATCGTCATCCGCTTGGCCAAGGTAGCGAGCGATCGGGCCGGTCTCAATCGTCGCCGACATGACGACAAGCTTGAGGTCGGTGCGTCCGGTGAGTTGCAGTTTTTTGACGAGGCCAAGCGCGAGGTCGCTCATGAGGTTGCGCTCGTGAAACTCGTCGAACAACACCGCGCCGACGCCGGCTAGGCGCGGGTCGTCCTGCAGTCGGCGCAGCAGTACGCCCTCGGTGATGAACTCGATTTTGGTTTCGGGGCCGGTGTGGTTTTCGAAGCGAACCTGATAGCCGACTTCGTCACCGAGCCTGGCCGAGCGTTCCCACGCACCGCGCCGGCCGAGCGAGCGGGCGGCGACGCGGCGCGGCTGCAGCACGACGACTTTGCTGCCGCCGCAGAGGACGTCGTCTAGGATGATTTGCGGGACTTGTGTGGATTTGCCGGAGCCGGTCGGCGCGGCAAGCACGAGGCGGTTTTGTACGGCTAGCGTGTCGGCGATCTCGCCGTGGATATCCCAGATGGGGAGCGACTCGTTCATGCCGCGTGCGTTTGGCCAAGTGTGGGAGAAGGGAGGGGCGTCAAAGCAGGTGGCCCAGTTTTTCGCGCTTGGTCTTGAGGTAGTTCTTGTTGTGCTTGTTAGGCTTCACGCGGATCGGCACCCGCTCGACAACCTCGAGCCCGTACCCCTCCAAGCCGACGATCTTTTTAGGGTTGTTGGTGAGCAGGCGGATTTTCTTGATACCGATGTCGGCGAGGATTTGAGCGCCGATGCCGTACTCTCGCAGGTCCATCGGGAATCCGAGCTTCTCGTTGGCCTCGACGGTGTCATAGCCTTTTTGCTGGAGCTTGTAAGCTTTTATTTTAGGGGCCAAACCGATGCCGCGGCCTTCCTGGCGCATGTACAGGATCACCCCGTGGCCGGCGGCGGAAACCTGTTTCATGGCCTGTTGCAACTGCGGGCCGCAATCGCAGCGGCGCGAGCCAAACACGTCGCCGGTGAGGCATTCGCTGTGTACGCGAACGAGGGTGCGGCGGCGTGCGCTCATGCTGCCCTTGACGAGGGCGAGGTGGTGTTGTCCGTCGATGGTGGAGAGGTAAAGGTGGAGGTCGAACTCGCCGAAGTCGGTCGGCATGCGAACGATCTCCTCACAGGCGACGAGCTTTTCGCGCTTGCGGCGAAACTCGATGAGCTGCTCGATGGAGCAGAGCTTGAGTTTGTGTTTTTTCGCGAAGCGGCGCAGCTCCGGGAGGCGGGCCATAGTGCCGTTGTCGTTCATGACCTCGCAGATGACACCCATTGGTCGGCAGCCGGCGAGACGGGCGAGATCGACCGCCGCCTCGGTGTGGCCGGCGCGCTGGAGGACGCCGCCGGTCTTGGCGCGCAACGGGAAGACGTGGCCGGGTTGCACGAGGTCGTCGGCGATTGAGGTGGGGTTGGCCAGTGTCTTGATGGTGCGGTCGCGGTCGGCGGCGCTGATGCCGGTGGTGATGCCTTGCGCGGCATCGACGCTGATCTGGAAATCGGTGCGATGGCCTTCGCGGTTATTGAGCACCATGCGCTCGATGCCGAGTTGCTGGAGTCGCTCCGGCGCGGTGGGAACGCAGATGAGGCCGCGGCCGAACCTGGCCATGAAGTTGACCGCCTTGGCCGTCGTCTTCTCGGCGGCCATGATCAGGTCGCCCTCGTTTTCGCGATCGGCGTCATCGACGACGACGACCATTTTGCCGCATGCGATGTCGCGCAGCACCGCCTCGATGGAGTCAAATTTACCCGTGATTTTCTTTGCCGCCATGTTACCCGCCCGTTCGGAAGCTACCCGCGCTTGGCCAAGCGGTCGAGAACCGAGGGCCGTTTGGCTTAAAGACAGGCTGATTCTTACTTGAAATCGGCCAAGCATGAGGCACATTCCCCGTTGCCCATCGTAGGGCGTGATTTTGACTGGCTCCGGCCTGAACCGCTTTTTATCATGAAAAAACAGAGCATACTCATCGTTGTTGCGCTTGGCCTTGTGACGGCCATCGCGTTCGCACAGTCCCCCCCACCTGCCAAGCCACCGGCCGCCAAACCGACAACCGTGAAGCCGGACTTCCCATCGTACACGACGGTGCTCAAGGGATACGAGCAGGTCGTATCCAGCATGGACAAGAAGTCCAGCCTACTCTCCATCTACACGCGCAAGAAGGATCAGCAGATGCTCGGCGCGCTGCCTGCGGGTTTTGAGTCGAAGCGATTTTTCATCGCGACCACCGTGGCCAGCGGCGAGACATACGCCGGGCTGCAGGCGGGCGAGAAGTACGTTTACTTCAAGCGGCTCGACAAGCGGCTGCTGATCATCGAGCCCAACCTCAACGTGCGTTCCACCGGCGATCCTGAGTCGAAGGCCTCCGTGAAGCGGCTCTTCACAGACCGGGTTATTGTCGATGTGCCGATCGTCACGCTGTTGCCGAAGAACCGGCCGGTGATCGACATGGACGCGCTGCTCGTCGGCCAAGCGTCGAAGTTTTTCGGCAGTCGGGGTGGCGGCTTCAACGCAAAGCTCGCGCAAATCCGCACCGCCAAGGCGTTCCCGGGCAACGTGGAGCTGGCCTTCACCGCGCCGTCGTCCAACGGCGTACTCAAGACGCTGCACTACTCGATCAGCTCGATCGTCCCGAGCAAAACCTACAAGCCACGAGTCGCCGACCAGCGTGTCGGCTACTTTACGACAAGTTACTCCGACCTCGGCAAGTACACCGACGAGCAGAAGAAGATTCGCTACATCAACCGTTGGCATCTCGAGAAGGCCGATCCCAAGCTCAGGGTCAGCCCGGTGAAGAACCCGATTATTTTCTATATCGAGCACACGACGCCGGTGCGATACCGCCGCTGGGTTCGCGAGGGCATCCTGATGTGGAACAAGGCCTACGAGAAGATCGGCTTGGCCAACGCCATCGAGGTTTACTATCAGGACGCCGCCACTGGCGCGCACATGGAGAAGGATCCGGAGGACGCGCGGTACAACTTTGTCCGCTGGCTTAACAACGACGTCGGTACCGCCATCGGGCCGAGCCGTGTCAACCCGCTGACCGGCCAGATTCTCGACGCCGATATTATTTTGACCGACGGCTGGATTCGTCATTACTGGATGCAATTCAACGAAATCCTCCCGAGCATCGCAATGGAGGGTTTCGCACCGGAAACACTCGCCTGGCTCAAGGAGCATCCCGAGTGGGACCCGCGTGTGCGCCTGGCCCATCCCTCGATGCGTGCCTCCATCAAGGCCGACTTGGCCGCCCACGGCGCGGAAGCCTACGGCGGGCATCCACTAGCCAAGGTGGATGGCGAATTGATTGGTGACAACGAGTTTGACGGCCTGTACGGGCGCATCAGCCAGGTGAATGGCCTTTGCCGTGCCGCCGAGGGGATGTCGCTCGACTTGGCCGCCATGCGGTTTTCTCTCGAGTTGACTGCCGAGTTGGCCAAGGAGGAAGGCGAGAAGGATGACAAGGGTGGTGACAAGCCGAAGCCCAAGCCAAAAAAAACAGAGGTCACACTCGACGGTGTGCCGGAGTGGTTCATTGGGCCGCTGATTGCCGAGTTGGTCGCCCACGAGGTCGGCCACACGCTTGGCCTGCGCCATAACTTCAAGGCATCAAGCATTCACACGCTGGAACAAATCAACAGCGACAAGATTAAGGGCAAAGAGACACTCGCCGGCTCGGTGATGGATTATCTGCCCATCAATATGCACAAGGGCGTCGGTGAAAAACAGGGAGATCACACCATGACCGGCATCGGTCCTTACGACCATTGGGCCATCGAATACGGCTACTCCATCATCAGCAAGCCGGAGGAGTTGCAGAAAATCCTGAGCCGCGTGTCCGATCCCAAGCTGCAGTTCGCCACCGACGAGGACACGATTGGCCCCGACCCGTTCGCACGCCGGTATGACTTTGCTTCTAACCCGCTCCAGTACGCCCACAACCAGATGAACATCGTGAAGCACCATCGCGGGCAGTTGCTCGATCATTTCGTGAAGAAGGGTCAAAGCTGGGCCAAGGCCCGTTACGGCTATCAACTCACCCTCTCGCTGCAGTCGCGATCGCTGAGCATGATGGGCAACTGGATCGGCGGCTCATTCGTGAACCGCGACAAGAAAGGCGACCCTGGCGACCGCTATCCCATTACCCCCGTGCCGGCCAAGCGGCAGCGCGAGGCACTCGATTTTATGCTCGAGAACGCCTTCAACGACGAGGCCTTCGGCCTAACCAACGAGTTGCTCCGCCGCATGGGAGGCGATCGTTGGATCGATAACCTCTCCAGTTCAATGAAGGACACCACCTGGCCGGTGCACGAGAAAGTCATGGGTATCCAGGCCTCCACACTCACGATGATCCTCAATCCAACCTCGCTGGGCCGCGTGTACGACAATGAATTCCTCGTCGAGGCCGACAAGGACGCCATCACGCTGCCGGAAGTCCTCGGCAAACTCGACGACGCCATCTGGACCGAGTTGAAGGACCCGACCAAGGGCGAGCACACCGCCCGCAAGCCGCTGATCTCGAGCCTGCGTCGCAACTTGCAGCGCGAGCACCTCGAGCGCCTGGTCAGCCTCAGCATGCCGGGCTCATGGCGCGGGGCCAGCTCGCGGCCGTTGGCCAATCTGGCGAGCCAGCAGCTCCGCAGCCTGGCCAAGCGCATCGACGCAGCACAAAAAGCCGAGGGCGTGAAGCTTGATTCCTACACCGCCGCCCACCTTTCCGAGGCGGGTGAGTTGATCAAAAAAACCCTCGACGCCGGCATCATCTACGGCAGTACGAAGCTTTAAGCGGCCATTACGAGCCAAAGCCAAAAGTTTGGCTAAATTTAACCGGCGGCCC
>JASLKI010000017.1 GCA_030747575.1 Verrucomicrobiota bacterium
GACCGTCGACTTACCCGGTGCCACGGTCGAACTGATCGCTCCCCCAAAGGTGTCCCCGGAGGTGTCCCCGGTAACTGGGACATAGGTGCAAGGGCTGATCGCAGCCGATTTCAAAGGATTAATTCTTGAGAACCCGGGCAAATGTCCGGGTTCTTTTTTTCTCCCGGCTCTGATATGGTTCCGCCCGTGCGAACGGTCATTTATCCCGGCAGCTTCGACCCCCTGACCAACGGCCACCTGGATGTCATCCAGAGGGCGTCCCGTTTGTTTGACCGTGTGGTGGTGGCCGTGGCCCGCAACGGGAGCAAGCAGCCGCTGTTCTCCCCCGCCGAGCGAAAGACGCTGATCGAACACTCCATCCCCGATCTGACCAATGTCACGGTGGACATCTTCGAGGGGTTGCTTGTGGAGTACGTGGAACAGCAGTCCGGCCACGCGGTGATCCGCGGGCTGCGGGCGTTGTCCGATTTTGAGTACGAGTTCCAAATGGCGCTGATGAACCGCCAACTCAACGAGCACATCGAGACGCTATTCATGATGCCGCGCGCCTCCTATTCCTTCCTCAGTTCACACTTGGTCAAGGAGATCTCCAGCTTGGGCGGGGATGTCTCCCCGTTTGTCACCCCCGAGGTGAAGGAAGCGCTGACGGCCAAGCTTGGCCATGCGGGCGTAAATTGAACCCCCCGCACGTGTGATTGTCAGATTACCCTTGGCCAAGCGCGCCGCTGCCGAACCGTTGCCATGCCACTGCTCCTGAAAATTGAAACCCTGGCCAAGGGCGCCGTGCGCCTCAGGGGCGAGCTTGCGGTGGATGAGCTTCAAATGGAGTCGCTCGACGAGTTGATCAAGATCAGCGGGCCCCTGGAATACGACCTCACTGCGAAACGCGCCGGGGACAACATTACCCTCCAAGGCCGCATGGGCATGCGCCTCAAGTGCGAGTGCGCCCGGTGCCTCCAGCCGTTCGAGTACCGGGTTGAATTGCCAGACTGGAGTTGCTTCCTCCCCCTCAGCGGGGAGGAAAAGATCGAGTTAATCAACGATTCAGCAGACTTGACGCCTTATCTGCGCGAAGATACGTTCCTTTCTTTTCCGCAACATCCGTTGTGTGAATCGGGGTGCGACGAGTCTCCCCAGGCCGGTGTTGACGGCAAACCACACGGAATCAAGCTGGCTTCCGGCAACCACAGTGAAGCCTCAGCCTGGGCCGAACTCGACCAGTTGAATTTAGAATAGAGGATACTTTTATGGCAGTACCAAAAATCAGGTCATCCAAGAGCCGCGTCCGCAAGCGCCGGGCCAGCAACAGCAAGTTCCACCCGCCGCAGTTGGACAACTGTCCGCAGTGCGATCATCTGGGCTACCAACGCCACCGCGCCTGCCCCGAGTGCGGGCATTACAAGGGCAAACAAATCATCAGCGTCGAAGTCGGCGCCTGATTCATCTCCAAATCCTGGGCGCAACCAGCCGGGTCGCGCCTTTTTTTATGAGAATCGCGGCAGATGTCATGGGCGGAGACAGTGGTTGTGCTGTCATCATAGGGGGCCTGCTAAAGGCGATCGATCGGCACGACACCATCGAAACAATGTACCTCGTCGGCGACGAGGGCAGCATCCGCCCCGCGCTTGGCCAAGCAGGGCATCTCGCTTCGCGAATCGAGGTGGTTCACTCGCCGGAGGTGCTCTCGATGGAGGAAAAGCCCGTCGTGGGATTGCGCCGCAAAAAAAACTGCTCCTTGGCCATGGCCACGGATCTGGTCAAGCACGGCCAGGCGGACGCAGTCATCTCCGCAGGCAACACGGGCGGGATGGTCGCCGCAGCTACAATCAAGTTGCGTACCCTCCCCGGCGTGGATCGCCCGGGTATTGCCACCGTAATGCCGACCAAGACCAGCAACTTCGTCCTTCTTGATGCCGGGGCAAATGTCGAGGGGAAACCCCGGCACCTAATGCATTACGCCATCATGGGAGATATTTACGCACGGGAAGTGCTTGGAAAAGACCGACCGCGAGTGGGGCTGTTGAGCGTCGGCACGGAGGAAGCCAAAGGCAACGACCTGACTTTGGAGACGTTCAAGCGATGCCAAGGGCTCGACCTAAATTTCATCGGCAACGTGGAAGGGCACGACCTGTTTGGGGAGAAACTCGACGTCGTGGTCTGTAATGGCTTTGTCGGTAATATAGTCCTCAAGACCTGCGAGAGCCTGGCGTTGCGAATGATGGGCTGGCTCAAGGATGAACTCACCGCCACGCCCATTCGTAAAATAGGCGCAGCCCTATCCAAAAATGCGTTCCGCGACCTGAAAAACCGAATCGACACTGACAACTACGGCGGCGCACCCCTGCTGGGGGTAAACGGCGTCGTGACCATTTGCCACGGCTCAGCGAGCGACCGGGCCATTTGCAATGCCGTACAACACACCGTCGAGGCGGTAGATCATCAAATCAATGGGCACATAATAGATGCCGTGGCCAAGGCCAATCTTACCAATGTCCAACGGGAACCAACCCCTAACCAAGCATGAGCAATCCCAACTTCAAAAACCCCCGCGCCGAGCACGGCTTCGTGGGACGCACCTGTTCCATATCCGCCGTCGGCTCATACGTGCCGGAAAAGGTGCTGGCCAACGCCGAACTCGAGAAACTCGTGGATACAACCGACGAGTGGATCACCACGCGCACCGGTATCAAGGAGCGCCGCATAGCCGCTGACGACGAGTACACCTCCGACATGGCCGCCCGGGCGGCGAAGCGCGCTCTCGACCGGGCGGAGGTCGATCCTTCCCATGTCGATTTGATCATCCTGGCAACCATCACGCCGGATATGCCCTTCCCCGCCACGGCCTGTCTCGTGCAAAAAAAACTAGGCGCGCACAATGCCGCGGCATTCGACATCCAGGCGGCCTGCTCCGGTTTCGTTTACGCGCTCGAAATAGGGCAGCAGTTCATCATGTCCCGCACATACGACACCGTGCTGGTGATCGGTGCGGAGAAACTCTCCTCCATCGTTGACTGGGAGGATCGTAACACCTGTGTGCTCTTCGGCGACGGCGCGGGAGCTGCCTTGCTGCAAAACCGCGAAAATACGCACGGCCTGCTGACCGCCTGCATGGGAACCGACGGGCGGAAGGCTTCGATCCTCTGCCAACCTGGCGGTGGGTGTCTGCACCCAGCCTCGAGCCAATCCATCTCCGACCGATTGCACTACCTAAGAATGGACGGTCAAGAGGTGTTCAAGAACGCCGTCACGGCGATGACCACCGCCGCCCGGGAGGCTCTGGCCAGATGCGAAATCGAAATCGACCGTATCAAGTGCATCATCCCCCACCAAGCCAACATGCGCATCCTCAAGGCGGTAGGCGACCGCTTGGGTGCCAGTGAAAACCAAGTCTACAGCAATTTGGAGCGCTACGGCAACACCTCCGCTGCCTCGGTGGCCATCGCCCTGGACGAAGCCGTCGAGCAGGGCAAAGTTGAGCGCGGCGACCTTATCCTACTGCTGGTCTTCGGGGCCGGCCTGACTTGGGGCGCGGCCATCATCGAGTGGTAACCCCGTTTGCCCAGGCGCTGTTTTGGCGCTTGTCCGGCCGCTGCTTTCCTGTTTGTATCACAAGCCCTTTTTGAAATGGAACTGCTTCACAAAATCCTGAATACCGCCGTCGAAGGCGGCGCTTCCGACGTCCACATCAAACCGAACGCGCCGGTGGTTTACCGCATCAGCAGCCAGTTGGTGGAGACCGAGATGAGCCGGCAGCCGAATGAGCAATGGCTGAGCAATGTCATCGACAATATTGTTCCCACCCAGTTCAAGCAGAAGCTGGATGAAGATCGGGAAATCGACTTTTCTTATAACGTTCCCGGCATTGGCCGGTTCCGGACAAACTGCTACCAGCATCTCGGCACGTGGTGCCTCGCCATGCGCCACGTCGTCGCCGAGGTTCCTAAAATCGACAACCTCGGCCTGCCCGAGATCATCAAGTCCATCGCCGAGGAGCATCGGGGCATCGTGTTAGTGGCCGGGACCACAGGTTGCGGCAAGTCCACCACCCTCGCCGGGATGATCAATCACATCAACTCCACCCAAAAGCGGCATATCATCACCATAGAGGATCCGGTCGAGTACGTGTTCAAGGACGAAAACTGCATCATCGAGCAGCGCGAAGTCGGCCTTGACACGCCGTCGTATCAACACAGCCTCAAGCACGTCATGCGTCAGGATCCCGACGTCATCATGATCGGCGAAATGCGCGACGCCATCAGCTTCCGCGCCGCGATGAGCGCGGCCGACACCGGCCACCTCGTCATGTCCACCCTACACACCATCGACGCGCCGCAATCCATCTCACGTGTGCTCGACTTCTTCCCCTCTGCGGAACGCGACTCCGTACGCAAGCAGATGATCGGCACCCTCAAGGCCATCATCGTGCAGCGCATGACCGTGCGAAAGGACGGCAGCGTGATCCCCGCCATCGAGATCATGATCAACACTCCAACCGTCTCCAAACTGATTAACGAGAACCGTCTGGAGAAACTCCACGCCGCCATCGAGACCGGCACCGACGACGGCATGCAAAACTTCAACCAGTCCCTGTTCCAACTGGTCAAAGACGACATCATCACCAAGGAAGAGGCCCTCGAAAAAGCCACCAACGCCCAGGCGCTCGAGATGAATTTCAAGGGCATTTTCCTCTCCGAGGGCAGCCGCATCCTCAACTAACGCCACAACTCTCGCCGGTTGCGCCCAAGCGGCTTAGCCGCCACACTCCCCCCCGAGTGGCTGCCCATCCTGAAAATCAGCCGCGCGGCCGCGTGGCCTCGCTGCACATGCATCCGCCGGTCGCGGGCGAACCAATGCTGCCGGCCGACTCTATCGCGGTCGAGACCGACGCCGGCATCATTGGGAACACCCGCTACTGGAAACGCCAATCCCGTTCCACCGACCAGCCAACCCAGCGCCAGGTAACCCTTATAGAACGGGAGCAAATTGCAGAGCACGCCAGTGCACTGGGCCTGCCAGGCATCGCTGCCGGCCGGGTTCGCTCCAATATAGAGACCGAGGGCATCAACCTCGTGCCGCTGGCCGGCCGCGACATCCGCATCGGCGGGGCGGTGCTACATATCGCCGCGCCGCGCGATCCCTGCCACAAGATGGACGAGATCGCACCCGGCCTGCGTGAACGCATGACAAACGACAAACAGGGTGTTCTAGCCGTTATTGTTCAGTCCGGCACCATCAAAAATGGAGATGCTATCCAACCAATCAACTGATTTTTCAATCACCCACCGCATCCCGGTAAGCATCATCATGGCGCTTGGCCTCGCCGCCGCCGCGCTTGGCCAAGCGGACAAACCGGCCAGGCCACTCGCCGCCACGACGCCCCGCGTTCCCGCCTTCGGCATCGAGCTTCCCGACGACGCCCGCACCCAGCTGCGTGCACACACCGACGCCCTTGGCCAAGCGATCGACGCCCTGGCCCGGCAACACGCCGATACGCCGCCGCTGCTCCACCACCTCCCCGACGTGCAGGTCTATCACAAGGCCGTTGACTGGGCGCTGAATCACCGGATCTTTTTCAAGCCAAGCGAACTCAAAACCGCCGAAGAGTTGCTCGTCGCCGGCAGCGAGCGCGCCGCGCAATTGGCCAGCGGCAAAACGCCGTGGACACGCGCCACCGGCCTCGTCGTACGCGGCTACGTCTCCCGGCTCGACGACTCGGTGCAGCCGTACGGGCTCGTGATCCCGCAGTCAGTCTCCACCGACCCATGGCGCAAACGCCGCCTCGACGTCTGGCTGCACGGCCGCGACAATAAGCTGAGCGAACTGAAATTCATCCAGCAGCGCCGCACCTCCGCCGGGCAGTTCACCCCGCCCGACACAATCGTCCTCCACCCTTACGGCCGCTTCTGCAACGCGTTCAAATTCGCCGGCGAAGTAGATGTGTTCGAGGCGCTCGCCCACGCGAAAAAACAATATTCCGTGGACAACAACCGAGTGAGCATTCGCGGCTTCTCGATGGGAGGCGGCGGTTGCTGGCACTTGGGCACCCACTTCGCTGGCGACTGGGTGGCGGTAGCACCGGGAGCCGGTTTTGCCGAGTCGCTCGAGTACCTCGGCTTGGCCCGAAAAAACGCGATGCCACCCGCCCATGAGCAGGCGCTTTGGGGGTTTTACGACGCCACGAAATACGCCGGCAACCTATTCAACACCGCCACCGTCGCGTACAGCGGCCAAATCGACAAACAAAAGCAAGCCGCGGATATCATGGCGCGCCACCTCGCCGACGAAGGCCTCGCATTGTACCACGTGATCGGCCCGAACACCGGCCACAAATATCACCCCGCCGCCAAGGCGGAGATCAACGAGCGCATCAACGCCGCCGCGGCCAAGGGCCGCAACCCGGTGCCAAGCGAGGTTCGACTCGTGACGCGGACGCTGCGCTACAATCGCCAAGCCTGGGTTCGGGTTGACGGACTTGATGCACACTGGGAACCAGCCCGCATCAAGGCGCGCATCGCGGACAACGAACGCGTCGAGTTGACCACCGAAAACGTCTCGCGCCTCGTTTTGTCCATGCCTTCCGGGCTTTGCCCGCTGCGGCCCGACGGCCACCCCACCGTCGTGATCGACGGAGATGAACTGACCGGTGCACGCGTCCTCACCGACCGCTCGTGGGAGTCGCTCTTCGTCAACGCACTCGGCAAATGGCGGGCCGTCGGCCGGTTTGAATTCGCCAGCCTGGCGAAGCGCCCAGGCCTGCAGGGGCCAATCGACGATGCGTTCATGGATCGCTTCCTCATGATCCGACCGACTGGCAAGGCTATGACCCTCTTGGCCGCCCAGTGGACCGAAGCGCAACTTGGCCAAGCCCTGTCGGACTGGGAACTGCAGTTCCGCGGCAAGCCGCTGATTAAAGACGACATCGACTTGACCGCCGCCGACATCGCCGACTGCAACCTCATCCTTTGGGGCGACCCGAAAAGCAACTCGGCCATCGCCCGCGTCATCGATCAACTGCCGCTCAAGTGGAACGAAACAACAGTGAAGCTAGGCCAGGCGGAAGCGGAGTCGACGACACACGCGCCGGTTCTGATTTTCCCGAATCCGCTCAACCCCAAGCGGTACGTCGTGCTCAATTCCGGCTTCACCTTCAGCCGATTCGGCCACTCGAGCAACGCCACGCAAACGCCCAAGCTGCCCGACTGGGCGCTGGCGGACATGCGCCAACCGTACAACGCCGGCAACCCGGACTGCATCGCGGCGGCCGGTTTTTTCAGCGAACGCTGGCAACCGCAAAAGGCGGAGTAAGATCCGCTACGGGTTTGCCTCCGCGCGTCTGGCCTGTCATTTTTTCCGCATGCCAATTCGTTTTGTGACTTGTTTCCTGCTAACCCTGTCCGGCTCTGCGCGCTTGGCCAATGCCGAGCCGGCCAAGCCAAGCGGCAGCCTATCCATTTTGCCGTCGAGTTCCCGGCTTGAGGAACTTTGGAATGAAGGCGAGTTCACCGAGGGTGTCGCGGTCGCTGCCGATGGAACGGTGTACTTCAGCGACATCCCGAGCGGCGAAGGCACAGTTGGTCAAGTTCACAAGTTTGATCCCAAGACCAGCAAAACCACCGTCCACTGTTCGGCGTCAGGCAAGAGCAACGGGTTAATGTTCGACCGCGCCGGGCGGTTGATCGCCTGCTGCGGCGCAAACAACGGCCTCATGGCGCTGTGCGAAATTTTGCCCGGCGGAAAACTGAAAATACTCACCGGGCGATTCAACGGCGGACGCTACCTCTCTCCCAACGACCTCATGATTTTGCCCGACGGGAAGATTTACTTCAGCGACCCCCGCTACGTCGGTAGTGAAAAAGAGGAGCAGGATGAAATGGCAGTTTACCGGTATAACCCGGCGGACGGTTCCGTGAAACGAGCCATCAGCGCGGATCAAGTCGAGAAGCCCAACGGCTTGGCCCTGTCGCCGGACGGCGGAACGCTTTACGTCGCCGAGACCAACAACGCCCCGGGTGGCCAGATGACGTTGAATGCGTTCAAGCTTCGCGGCGACGGCAGCCTGGGACCGAAGAAAGTGCTCGTCGATTTCGGCGCCGAGGCCGGCATCGACGGCATGACAGTCGACGTGCAGGGAAACATTTACGCCGCCGTGCGTTCCGCGAGCCGCTTCGGCATCGTGGTTTACACAGCCACCGGCCGGGACCTGGCCTACATCCCGACCGAGACGCTGCCGACCAACTGCTGCTTCGGCACCGGCACGGAAGCCAACGTGCTGTACGTCACAGCCGGGGGCGGCCTGTACCGCATCCCAATGAACGTCGCCGGCCACCATCCAGCCACTGCCCCCCTGGCCAAGGGCGGCTGGGTGCCATTGTTTGACGGCCAGTCGGCCAAGGGCTGGACGCCGCGCGGCCGGGCGGACAGACTCGAGGCGGTCAACGGCGAGTTGCATCTCTTCTCCACGACGAATGTCTGGGTGGTTTCGGATGTGCAGATGGCCGACTTCGAGGTTGAGGCAGAAGTGAAACTCCCCGAGCAAGCCACTGCAAAAGACGACCATTTCAACTCCGGGCTGGGGTTTCGGCTGTTCGGTGAAACCGGAAAGCCGAAGGGCTACCAGTGCGAGGTCGAGCGCGAATCCGCCGGCAAAAACGGCGGCGTTTACGGCATCGGTCTGGGCGGTTGGCTGTTCCCGAAGGGCGCAAAGCAAACCGCTGCGATGAGGCAAAAAAACAGGGGGCTGTTCCGCGACGACAAGTGGAACAAATTCCGCGTGCGTGCCGTCGGGCCGCGGATTCAAACATGGATCAATGGCCGGCTGATTTCCGACCTTGAGGATGGTCGTTCATTGCGGGGCCGGTTCGGCATCCAGCATCACGGCTCCGGCGGGGTCGTGCGATTTCGCAACCTCCGCGCCCGGCCGCTAGGCAGCCAGAGGTGACGCAAAGGACTTCCCTCCCCTTGGCCAAGCGGGTAGGTTGTCGGCATTCGTTTTCATGAAAGCTACAATCCTTCTTTTCTCGCTGGCCATTGGCTTGGTCTCCACGCAGGCCGCTAATGGGTTATGGACCAATCCGTCAGATTCTACGCTTCCAGTCGATTTTAAAATCCAGGGCGAATACGTCGGTAAAACTTCTGCCGGCAACAAGCTCGGCGCTCAGGTGATCGCGCTCGGGGAAGGTAAATTCCAGGCAATCCTCCTGCCAGGCGGACTGCCCGGCGCCGGGTGGGACGGCAAAAACAAGTCACTGCTCGAGGGCTGGGTCGATGAGGGGCGCGGCGAGTTCAAGGCTGCCAGCGGGAAACGCCGCTACCTTGCCAAGCCGGCCGATGAGTTTAGCGCCACAAGGAAGTTCCCGCCGACCGGCCACCGAGCCGCCGGGATGACCACCGACAGCGGCGTAGCCGAGGGTCATTACACCGACGGGGAAACATTCCGCCTGAAGCGCGTTGTCCGCAAAAGCGGCACTCTGGGCAAAAAGCCTCCCAAGGGAGCCATCGTGCTGTTTGACGGCAGCAACAAAAACGAATGGACCGGCGGACGGGTCGATGCCAAAACCGGCCTGCTCAACACGGACGGAAAAGACATCCGCACCAGACGCAAATTCAACAACTACCACATGCACATCGAGTTCCTGCTCCCATACAAGCCGGCGGCCCGCGGCCAGGGCCGGGGCAACAGCGGCTTTTATCAGGTGGACGATTATGAGGTGCAAATACTGGACTCGTTTGGCCTCGAAGGGTTGAATAACGAGTGCGGTGGTATTTACACCAAGCGGGACAGCGACGTGAATGCCTGTCTGCCGCCGTTGCAGTGGCAGACTTACGATGCCGATTTCACCAACGCCGTCGTGAAGGATGGCAGAAAGCTCAAAAAAACACTCTTGACCATCCGCCTAAACGGAATCGTCATCCACAATAACATTGAGATCGACAGCAAATGCCCCGGAAGCCGAAGCGGTCCTGAGGGCAGGCCTGGCCCAATCAGGCTTCAGGGCCACGACAACCCGCTGCAGTTTCGAAATATCTGGTTCGTGGAGAAATAACCCGGCAAGACTGCCAAGCACTTTTTCCCGTTTTGCATCCCATCGCCAGAGCCCTTTGTTTTCCGTTTGCGACTGGCCTGCTGACCGCGCCGGGAGCATTGGCGGCCGTGGAGGACGGGCTGGACTTTTTTGAGAAAAAAATCCGGCCAGTCCTGGT
>JASLKI010000018.1 GCA_030747575.1 Verrucomicrobiota bacterium
CCCCGCAACCAATTTTTAACCCTCGATTTCTATAATGTTCTCGCGGGTTTTTTGGTGCCGACCCTCTTCTCTAACTTCCCCCTCAATCGGCCCAAAACTGCGCCAGTGCTATTTTGTGCTAGGTTTTTTTGCGCGTAACAATGCGCTTGACGGGTTTTTCTAACGAAAAAGCTTGAAAAACGATCACAATTGATCGATAATACTGCCATGGCGGATTCTAGCGATTTAACTAAAAATAATACGAGATGGTTCCCTGATTGGGTATCATTCTTGTTACTTGCCACTTGGCCCATTCCCCTGATTATTATTTTAATAATCTGGAGTTGATTTAGAGTGTCGTCAAACCAATCAAAAAGTTATGAAAATATCACCCTCAAGCGTTAGTGACTTTAAGCGAGGCTTCACGTTGATTGAATTGCTGGTGGTGATTGCCATCATTGCCATCCTAGCAGGGTTATTGCTGCCTGCCTTGGCCAAGGCAAAGCAGAAGGGGCAAGCAACGATTTGCCTAAACGACCTGAAACAGACCGGGTTGGCCATGCTGATGTTTGCCGATGAGAATGACGACATGATCCCACGCGGCAGTGTGGGCAACTCGACACGTGGGTGGCCGGATTTAATGTCATACGTGTCGAAGGGAGGCACCGAGAAGGCATCCTCTTGGGAATCTTATGCCCGCAACATCAAGATTTTCATGTGTCCAAGCTATCCCATCCCAAATAATATACCGAACAAAGGCCAGGTGGTCACATATGTAGTGAATACATGGGACTCAAGAACGGCCGTCTCCTGTACATCAAGTGCCAATGAGTACATAGGCTTGAGCAAGATTACTAATTTCAATTTACCATCTGACTCAGCTTATCTATTGGACGGTGAGAGTGGCACTGACAATCAGGGAATCAACCGGCCGATCATTACCAGTTTCCAGCGAACGGATCTGAACGATGTGTGGCTTCCTAGTCATTTACCATATGGTGCGGGTGGTAAGCGTCTTAGTAATGACAGGCGTATCGCTGCTAAGCGGCATAACGATGGATCGAATATACTGTTCATCGACGGTCATGCTGGTTTCCGTAAAGCCAAGCTGATCGATGTTGATTTGTTTAGGGAAAAGAGATGATAGATTTGCACGAATATTAACAATGATTCGTTGGCTAAATATCGTGGCAATTTGGATGCCTTAAAGGTGTGAGCGGCACTAAAGGCAGTGGTTCTTCAAAACGGAGGCAACATTGGGGCAACAGCAAAAATGAAGAATTTGTAGGTCTTTGAAAAACAAACGGTTATGGCGAAATATACTTTTGGCTTATAACCTGAAGGTCGCCAGTTCAAATCTGGCCCTCGCAACCAATTTTTAACCCTCGGTAAACTAATGTTACTGGGGGTTTTTCTTACTCACCCCTGCCTGTTTTCCGCCGTTAACCACCGTTGCTCCTGGGAGCCTAAAACCGCTTTTTGGGACCAGATCCACGGTACATCAGTGGCACAGGCATTCTTTATCAGGCACAGGAAGGAACGCAGCGTCTACCAGTTATGCTGGGTGGAGCAGGGCAGGGAACGGACAAGGAGTTATACAAGCAGGAAGGAAGCCGAGCAGGAGAAACAACGGCGACTGGAACTCCTCGCTCAAGGCAACGCACCCGGGGGGTAGGAGAGGGGGAAGAGCTTTTCAACTGATGCCAATTACAATATTCTCTTCTCAACTTTCTAGGTCATGCTGAAATGAAACACATACTACTAACAACAATCGCAGCCGTGCTTCTGGTGGGGTGTGGGGAGTCACAGTCACCAGAACCGACGATAGCCAAAGCGCCAGACATCTCAATTCACGAGGCTGCTGCGTTAGGAAATATCGAAGTGGTCAAACAGTTCCTGGATTCTGGCACGGATGTGAATGCGAAGGATAAGACGGGTGGGACACCTTTGGATGAGGCGGCTGGTTGGGGTCGCAAGGATATCGTTGAACTCCTAATCTCTAAAGGCGCGAATGTGAATGCGAAGTTTGATGGTGATGGATCGACTCCTTTGCATCTTTCGGCTTGGAAGGGTCACTTTGAAGCCTCCGAATTATTAATCACCGCAGACGCGGATGTGAATGCGAAGATGGAGGATGGCGATACACCGTTAGATTTGGCCGAAAGGGAGTCAAGGCGAGACTCCTCCCAAGTCAAAGCCGCCAAAAAAGAAATCGCCGATCTCCTTCGCAAACACGGCGGCAAGACGGGTGCAGAGCTGAAAGCTGAAGGGAAGTAATTCTCTGGACATCGGCATTCTTTAGACTACTAAAGTCGTTAATTGATATTTGGTGGTATTGTGGGTATGTGTTGGCAGATATTATAAGATTTATGTTTGAAGATATAAAAAACGGAAATATTGAAGGCGTTAAACTAGCTATTGCTAATGGCTCGGATGTGAATGCAAAGGATGAGTTGGGATCTACTCCTTTGGATGGTGCTGTCTACGATGGCCACAAGGAAATCGCCGAGCTACTTATCGCCAACGGTGCAAATGCAAATGCGAAAGATGAGGATGGGGCAACTCCTCTCCATCTAGCGGCAGACACAGGTCACAAGGATATTGTTGAACTACTAATTTCAAAAGGAGCGGATGTGAATGCAAAGGACGAGGATGAGACGACGCCTTTGTATATTGCGATTGAAGAAGGTCACACCGAAACAGCCAACATCCTCCGCAAACACGGCGCCAAGACCAAGAAGGAACTGGAAGCCGGAGGCAAATGAAACACCTCCTACTCACAACAATCGTAGCCGTGGTGCTGGTTGAGGCGGTTTGCCCCGTTGAAGCTGCCAAGAGGCCCAATGTCTTGTTCCTTGCGGTCGATGACATGAACGACTGGATCGGGTGCCACAACACAACACCCGCCGCCATCACCCCAAACATCGATCGCTTGGCCAAGCGCGGCGTCAACTTCACCAACGCCCATACTGCCGGCGTATTCTGCGCTCCTTCACGAGCTACCATCTTCTCGGGCCAGTTCGCTTCCACCACAGGTTGCTATGATACTGCCCTCTACTTCGTCGATCATCCGAAGATTCGTTCTCTCCAGAGTAGCTTCAAGAAAGCCGGTTACCGTACCATGGGGGCGGGCAAGCTCTTCCACCACCCCGCCGGAAACGTCGACCTGCGCGGTTGGGACGAGTTTTACGTTCGCACCAAGCGTCAAAGGGAAACAGGATTTCCGATGGATTCCTGGTCGGAGGAGGTTCCCTTCCCCAATCCAAGACCCTATGGCACTTATCGCCGCACCCCGGGAGCGCCGAAAAGCAACGGTGGATTCATGGAGTTCGGTCCCGTCCCGAATAACCGTGAAAAAGATCTTGCCGACAGCATGCGGGCCAAGTGGGCGGTCGAGCGGTTGGGAGAAAAATACGACGAACCTTTCTTCTTGGCAATGGGGCTCTATGCCCCGCACTTCCCCAACTACTGCCCACAAAAATATTTTGACCTCTACAAGCGAAACGAGATCAAGCTGCCACCCTATAAGGCGGACGACCTCGACGACCTGCCCGAGAACATCAGGCGCCAAAAGATCAACCGATCGAGAATCCACCAACGCCTGGTCAAACTCGGAGCCGTGCAAGAAGCTCTTCACGGTTATCTGGCCTGTATGAGCTACGCCGATGCCCAAATCGGACGCGTCTTGGATGCTCTCGACGCCGGCCCTTACGCTGACAACACCATCATCGTCCTCTGGTCCGACCACGGCTACCACCACGGAGAGAAAGGTGACTGGGGCAAGCACACTCTCTGGGAACGAACCTCAAACGTCCCCTTCGTCTGGGCCGGGCCGGGAGTGGCCAAGGGAGCCACCTCCGACGTCACCGTCAGCCTCATCGACATGTACCCCACCTTCGTCGAACTATGCGATCTGCCAAAGACGCCGCACACCCTCGAGGGCACATCGATAGCAGCCACCCTCGCCGACCCGCACAATGCCAAGGATCGGGAGGTCTACCTGCCACACATGTTTCCGGAGTCCTTCGCCATCATGAACATGGAATGGCGATACATTCGCTACAAGGACGGCAGCGAGGAGCTATATAACGTGCAAAAGGACCCTAACGAGTGGCGCAACTTGGCCGAGCAGCCAAAATACTCAGAGATCAAGAAACACCTTGCTGGGAAAGGGCCAAAAAACTTTGCCAAACCCGTCCCCAAGCGAAAGTCAAAACGCGATCTGATCCTCGAAGGCGAAACCTTCCACTGGAAAAACTAGACGTCCTTCTTCCACAGTCCAATCCCGCATATAAGCCGAACGAAAAACTCCCGCCCTCTTCCGCAAGAACGGAGCCAAGACATCTGAAGAATTGAAAGCTGAAGACAAATGAAACATATACTAATCACAACAATCGCAGCCGTGGTGCTGGTGCGGTGTGTCACTTATCGAAGTGTTGATCGATGCTAAATCATTATCGAGTTGTAAGATTTGAAAGGTTGTGTTCGAGGTTTGATCAAGAATAGGATTTGCAACATGAACTGCGAGGAAAAAGGTTTGTTTCAAAAATGTCAGGATATCATCAGCGATGGTAAACTGAGTGAGCGTGATGTACGGCAGCTTACGGAGTATATCAACGCTTCTCCTAACGCATCGGATACCTTGATCGGGAAGCAGCTCGTTGGACCTCTTCAAAAGGTTTGGGTAGATGGCGAGGTGGACGAAAGGGAGCTCAACATGTTAGCAGGATTGCTGGTCAGCATTGTGCATCCAGAGCCACCATCGGGGGTTTCATCGACAGCCGGGGTTACTGCATTGCCATCAGGGTCTTCCGTCACTATGTCCACCACCGATTCCGATCCAATGGCGGCCATTATTACGGGCCAGCGTCAGGAACAGCAGAAAATACTGGATGGGTTAAAGGAAGCATTCAAGTTGATGAACCAACGGAATATAAGTCGAGATGAGCTTGATGAAGCTGAAAAAAATATTAGAACATCAAGCAAGGTCATATTCGACCTGAAGGATAAAGTAATAAAAAGGAAGGTGATCATAGGATTTGTTGAAGAGCAAATTTCTAATCTTCTGGGAGGTGAAGATAAAGACACTCAAGATTGGCGTAAGTTTTTCAAAAAAAGACCATCCAGGGCGCTTGTGAAGAATTGCGCGATACAAGCTATCACTTCCTCAGGCCAGGGTGACGCCCAGGAAATAGTGGTTGAATTGATTAGGCGTGAGCAGGCGATTCAGCCAATTACTCAAGCGCCCGGAGGGCGCTATTCTGTCAAAAAAATGGTCAAACCGGTTAATTTCTATTACGACTCTCCTGATGCACGGAAGGTTTGTATCGTCGGGGATTTTAACGATTGGAAACCGGACTCCCACCCGATGAAACGACAAACGGGCGGTTTCTGGAACGCTAAAATTTCGTTGCCGCATGGACACCACCGCTACCATTTCTTGGTGGATGGTTCGGTGGCCTTAGATCCGCGAGCAAATGGCGAAGTTCTCAACGACAAAAAAGAACGAGTGTCTCTGATTGCTGTAAGCTGATGCCAAGCTCCAAGTTCAGGTTGTGATATAACTTTTAGCCTCGACTGGATTATGCTAAAATGAATGCATCATCTGTAATGAGGGTGATGAGAATTCAACCGCAAATAATAAACGACTAACCCTCCGCAAGCACGGCGGCAAGACAGGTGAAGAATTGGAAGTTGACGGGAAATGAAAGCAAAGCCTAGCCGGGGGTTTACTCTTATTGAGCTATTAGTGGTGATCGCCATCATCGCAATTCTGGCTTCGCTGTTATTGCCAGCCCTGAGTCGTGCCAAGCTAAAGGTTAAGGGGATCAAGTGCGTCTCCAATCTCAAGCAACTTGGCCTTGCTCACAAATTATACACCAATGATACTGGAAGTATGTTGCCGTTTGAATCACCCACCCGCAACTACGTGTGGCTAGATCAGCTGAGCAAAAACTACTCCAAGGTCGACGAGATAAGAATTTGCCCCGTGGCGCCTGTCGATCAGTCGAAACTCGGATCAGAGGGAACAGCGACAAGAGCATGGTCAAACAAGGGAATAAACGGACGCACAGGCAAGCCATGGGCCGGGAGCTACGGTTTGAATGGATGGACTTATGCTGGTGATTGGCCTCAAAGCTGGGTGACGCAGCATGGGATGGCCAGAGACCTAGCTTACCTGACGGACAGTGATGTCCGATCCTCCTCACGCACGCCTCTATTCTGTGATGCCATGTGGCGCAACCAATGGCCCATGATTAAGCAGAGCCCGGCTTCAAGTCTGTCCAAAGGCAGTACAGAAAATGTGGGTTTTTCCAGGATAACCCTCACCAGACATGGAGGCGTCTCGCCAGGGGAGGAGTTCCTCCCAAAAAGCAAAAAAATATTGCCAGGCGCCATCAATGTCATGTTTTCAGACGGCCATGCTGAACTCATCCAATTGAATGATCTTTGGTCGTTAAAGTGGCATAAAAAGTATGGAGACAAATGATAATTATCGCCCAATGATAGACTTCCTAATCACAACAATCGCAGCCGTGCTTCTGGTGGGGTGGGGGGAGTCGAAGTCACTAAACCGCCGGCAGCACTCTCGCCGATGAAGTCACCTTCGGCATCCCGTGGTAGGCCGGCGACCTCGCATCGGTTGCCAACTACGTTGCCATGCACGGCCGTCGCACCTTCAGCGGCACCCGAAAAACCCTCACCTCATTCTTTGCCGCATGATGAATATTGTAGTTTCGGTTAGGGTGACCTTCTTCTTAATTTTCTAAGCTATTGCGTTTTCATTACCTCAACTGCTCCATTCGAGATGAGCCAACGGTTTGATGTAATCATTATCGGCGCAGGGGGTGCCGGGCTGATGTGCGCAATGACTGCGGGTCAACGTGGCCGTTCTGTGGCTGTGCTGGAGCACAACGATCGCATCGGTAAAAAAATTCTAATCTCGGGTGGAGGGCGGTGCAATTTCACAAATCTCGATGTGGGACCGGAGAATTATATTTCCAGTAACTCGCACTTTTGTCGCTCAGCGCTTTCGCGTTATCAAGCGGGTGAATTCATTGAACTGGTTCGCAAACACGGCATAGAGTTTTTCGAGAAAACGTTGGGCCAACTTTTTTGCAAGCATTCCTCTCGGCAAATTTTAAAGCTGATCGAGGACGAATGTCGCGATGCGGGTGTAGAGATATTTTCCAAATGCAGTGTCGATACACTTAAAGGGAAAAGCGGGTTTCAGTTGCAAACATCGCAAGGCTGTTTTGAATGCGATTCACTCGTAATCGCCACAGGCGCGCTTTCTTTTCCCGTACTTGGAGCTACGGATTTTGGTTATCGTGTTGCGAAACAATTTGGCGTGCCAATCATTGAGCCGCGTCCCGGGTTGGTGCCGGTCGTTCCCCAGCTTGAAGACGGCTCGCCTTGGCCATTCAAAGAGCTTTCCGGCATTTCGATGGATTGCATTGCCAGCGCGGGTGGCCAGTCGTTTCGTGAACACCTACTCTTCACTCAGCGCGGACTGAGCGGGCCGGCGGTATTGCAGGTGTCCAATTATTGCAGGCCGGGCGAGACTTTTACGTTGAATTTATTGCCGGACGAAACCTCAACCGCATTACTGGACGACGCTCGGCAATCACGACAAACCGCTGTTCGTTGGCTGGGAAAGCGGTTTCCCAAACGGTTCGCAGATGCCTTTGCGAAGCAATTTGTGCCGGAGAAACCGATGGCGCAAATGAAACAAACAGATCGCGAGCGGCTGGTTAAGCAGTTGTTCGAGTGGAAGTTGATCATCGCAAAAACCGAGGGCTACGCCAAAGCAGAAGTCACCGTGGGCGGTGTGGATACTAATGCGCTGTCTTCTAAAACCATGGAGTGCCGCGAGATATTAGGGCTCTATTTCATCGGCGAGGTGATGGACGTCACCGGCTGGCTTGGTGGATATAATTTCCAATGGGCTTGGGCCAGTGGTCATGCGGCAGGTCAGAAGGTTTGATCTTCAATGATGAAGACTGTTACTGCGGTTCGGTAATGGTAATTAGTCAATGCTGAAAAGGTCATATAAGTGAACAAGAGCATTTGTTTTATGGGAGAAAGAGGTGTCTCAAATTGCAAGGAAAGCTTTCAAGAAGGATGAGAGGCTGTTGCAGAAGCGTTATTGCACCCCCGATGCCAAGAGTACGATTCTTTGGTTACCAGGTGGAGCAGCCCGGTAGCTCGTCAGGCTCATAACCTGAAGGTCGTTAGTTCAAATCTGGCCCCAATAACCAGTTTTTCAACCCTCGATTTCTCGATGGTTTCAGTTGTTTTTGTAACCCAGTTGTCACATTTTGTGTCTGTGTAGTCGCAATCTCAGTTTAACTAAGATGACCAATATTAAAAAGCAAAGTTGTAATGGTAATAGGATATCAGGTTTTTTCGCAACGAGCCTGACTTTAATGATCGCCATGGTGCCTTGTCTGAACTCTGTCGTAGGAGTAGAGCTGAAGGTTGATGATCTCTTTCGCTTCGATCATCTTCTTGAAATCCGGATTAAAATGTTGCCTTCAGACTGGAGTAAACTTCGTAAAGAAAGTGATAGAGGCAATGGAGGATTCGCTCGCATATTCGGTGGTAGTCGTTCAAGCGGGAATCGTTTCAACTTGTACAAGGCAGATATCACTATCGATGGCAATACGATCTCAAACGTAGGCGTACGAACCAAGGGTTTCATAGGTTCATTAAATCCGGAGCGTCCATCCCTAAAGGTGAAATTTGACGAATATCTGGATCAATCCCCAGTTGAAGGACTCGACCGTCTAACACTGAACAACAATGTACAGGACGAATCGCTTGCCAGCCAATATCTCACTTACAAGCTTTTTAATAAAGCGGGCATCCCCGCCCCAAGGCTTAGCTATGCGAAAGTAACCGTTAATGGAGAGTATCTTGGAGTCTATACCCATGTTGAATCAGTAAGGGCCCCATTCATTAAACGCCATTTTGGAGACTACTCAGGTGAGTTCTATGAGGGCACAATCGCTGATTTTTATCCGAAAGCAGTTGAAAACATCGAAGCCAAGAACAAGCACACTAAGAAAGACAGGACTCAGGCAAAAAAACTCGCTCAGATCCTTGAGACCAAAGAGAGCTTTAACTTAGGCAAGGCGGAGAAGTACGTCAACGTCGACCAGTTTATCAAGTTCTGGGCAATGGAGAGTCTTCTTGGTTTTTGGGATGGCTACACCAACAATCAAAACAATTATTATGCTTACGCCAGTCCTAAGGATGACATGCGATTCCATTTCATGCCATGGGGTGCGGACGGTGCCTTTACCGAGAGTAGGGGGCCATTTAGTCGATTCAGAGGAGATGGCAATGAACCAAAATCAGTTTATACGCAGAGTATGCTCGCCAATCGCCTCTTTCAACTCGACGGGGTTCGCAACCGTTACAAGGCGGCACTGGAGGATATCTTAATGGATGTGTGGAACGAGGAGGAAATCAAAGATGATGTGAAACTTATCCACGCTTTGACCCGGAATCATCTTCATCCCCGACAGGACCGTATAGATCAAGGTATTAGCCGATTGATTGCATTCGTTGAAGATCGACGTTCCAGTATCGAATCAGAACTTCAGGATTGGCCTGTCCAAGTTCAAAACGGTCCCAGAATCCCAAGATATTCTGTCGAAATCGGAAAATTAAATGGATGGTTTGATACCACTTGGAAAAGTGAACGTTTGCGGGACGTCACTGGCCTGGGCAAAGCTGAACTTGAACTTACGCTAAATGGCGAACAAGTGACTTTTTCAAGTCTGGGAGTTTTGGGACAACCTGAGGAATCTCGGAGATGGTTTGGAGGAAGGGGTAGGGGGCGTTCTGAACAAACGCGGAAACTAAATCCAACTATCACTTTTCAGGGTGTCAGTGAAGATAAGAGTCAACAGGTGGAAATAACGCTGACAATCAACGGTAAGGACTTTGAATCCGGGAAAAAGAACGTGCCGTTCCAAGGTTCCCTTACGGTGTTAAATGCCGATGAGGATGAAAACGAATTTGGGTTCAGCAGGTTCATGTCAATGAAGGCCCTAGATGGGGTATTCAAACTGAGTGAAGCCGAAATGAATGAGGGGGGTGCCGTTGCTGGTACATTAAAGATGAATATAAATGAAAGCCGGGGCGGGTTTAACTTTGGAGAAGGCCGCGGCAGAGGTTTGAGACGCTGACGGTCAAGAGAAGATAGGGTGTTTCAATTCACTCCCTTCAGGAATTATAACAACGTAGTGCCGGAGATTCAGGCAGGTAGGTAAAGGGTTTATGCCTTGATGGCAGATAAGATTGAAAGGCTTTGCAAGCCGGACATTCTCTTACGAAATTGTTCAGCCTACTGAAAACAGCCTTGTTGAAATATTAGCTATTGCGCGTCCTAAAGCTAAACTACTCAAAAAACTCACTGGCGCTCCTTTTATTTAATAAAGCAATTACAGGCTAATCTCTGTTTTTAGCCTTCGCATTTCCGGAGTACGCCGGTAATATTGTTGTGTTCCGATGAACTCTGCTAGTGGTTCAAATCGAAGGGAGTTTCTTTCTCGTGCTTGGAATGGTATCGGTGCCATGGGCCTAGGTGGTGTGGCGTTCGATGACATACTAGCCGGTACGCCCAATGGCCCTTTTTCAGCCAGCACCAGCCATTTTCCACGAAAAGCCAAGAGCTGCATTTTCCTTTTCATGCAGGGCGGGGTGAGCCAAATGGACTCGTTCGAGTACAAACCAAGGCTGCGCGAACTCCACGGCAAGCCGCTCTCCCGCATCCCGGATATTTCCGGCGAACTGCAGGGCCGCCTGTCTTTCCCTCATGTGACGATTGGCAGTCCGTTTGAGTTCGCCAAGCACGGGCAGAGCGGCCGCTGGTTGTCTGACCGTTTCCCTAACCTGGCCGGGCACGTGGATGACCTTGCGTTTATTCACGGCATCAAGACGGACAACCAAAATCACGGGCCATCCACGCTGCATGTCACCACCGGCAGCCAGTTTCCCGGCAGCCCGTCGGTTGGCTCGTGGGTGGGCTACGGCCTGGGCAGCGGTAATCGCAATATGCCGGGCTACATGGTTATCCAAGACCCGCGCGGGGCGCCGGTCAACGGCGCGGCCGTCTGGAGCAACGGCTATCTGCCGGCGGCGTACCAGGGGACTTTACTTCGGCCAAGCGGTGCGCCCATCCTGAACCTTGGCTCCCCCAAGGGAGTGGGTCGCATCCGCCAGCGTCGCGAGTTGGATGCGTTGCAGTGGCTCAACAATCGCCACTTGGCCAAGCACGCGGACAACAGCGAACTGGAGGCGCGCATCAGCGCATACGAGCTGGCGTTCCGGATGCAGACCGAGGCGCCGGAGTTGGTGGACATCAGCAACGAGCCGGGGTATGTCCGCGACCTGTACGGTTTGGACAATTCGACAACGGCCAGTTTTGGCCGCCAATGTCTTCTCGCCCGGCGAATGGTGGAGAGCGGCGTGCGCTACACGCTGTTGGTTCATGGTGTGCAGATCAGTTCCTCGAGTTGGGATGATCATGGAGACGTGAAAGGCGGCATGATCCGTCATTGTGCCGAGGTGGATCAGCCGGTATCAGGTTTGTTGGCGGATCTAAAGCAGCGGGGGCTTCTCGATGAGACGCTTGTAGTTTGGGCATCGGAGATGGGACGAACGCCGTTCAAGAATGGTGGCATGTCGGGGAGTCCCGGTCGCGAGCACAATTCCTGGGCTTTGACCATGTGGATGGCGGGGGGAAACGTGAAAGGCGGAACCACCGTCGGCCAGACCGATGAGTTCAGCCTGCGCGGGATGGGTGAAACGATCCATGTGAGTGATGTGCATGCGACCATTCTTGACCAGATGGGCCTCGACCATGAGCAGTTGACCTACCTTCACGCCGGCCTTGACCGCAAGCTGACCGGCGTTGGGGGGAATGTTCTCAGCGGTATTTTTACCTGACGGGAGTTTCAAACGATGAGAGTGATACGATTCATTATCCTCTTCACTGCGGTGGTTGGCCAAGCGGAGGAAGCGGGGCCGGATCCGGAGCAGGGCAGGCATTGGCCGTTTACGCCGCTTGGCCAAGTGACGCCGCCGGTGGTCACGCAGACCAACTGGGTCAGCAACCCGGTTGACGCTTTCATCCTCTCCAAACTCGAGGCCAAGGGCATCGAGCCTGCGCCGTTGGCCAAGCGCCGGACACTCGTCCGCCGGCTGTATTTTGATCTGCTCGGTGTCCCGCCTGCGCCGGATGTCGCCAATGCCTTCGTCAACGATCGCAACCCGCTCGCTTACGGACGCTTGGTCGATCGGCTGCTTAACGATCCACACTACGGCGAACGCTGGGGGCGCTACTGGCTCGATCTCGCGCGCTACGCCGACACCGCCGGCTATGAGGGAGACCCCGACATGCCGCACGCGTGGCGTTACCGCGACTATGTCATCGACTCGCTGAACCGCGACAAGCCGTACGACCTTTTCATCCGGGAGCAGATTGCCGGCGATGAGTTCAATGAAATCATGGGTGCCGGCGAGTTGCCGGGCATGGATGCCGAGCGCACAGTTGCGCTGACATTTCTTCGGTTGGCGCCGTTTACCGAGCCGCGCGGTGACGAAACCCGGAACGAGTTGCTCAGCGAAATGACCTCGACGGTCAGCTCGGTTTTCCTTGGCCTCACGATAGGCTGTGCCCAGTGCCACGATCACAAATATGACGCCATACCGATCGACGACTTCTACCGCATGCAGGCATTTTTCTCGACGGTGCAAATCCCGCCGCCCGAGCGTGGTGACGGTTTCCAGATTGGAGGCCCGTTGCCGGCCGGTTTTTATCGGCCCCACGCAAAGGCCTTGGTGGATGCCACTCGAGCTGGCATGCAGCGCGAAGTAGGCGAGGCCAAGCAGCAGTTGGTTAAACTGACCAAACAACTCGAGTCGCGCATCGGCAAGTCTAATGCCGGTTTTGGGCTGCAGGTGTACGGTGGTGACTTGGGGAACGACTACTTTTTTGACAACGCAAACGTCAACGATGGCAAACTGCACTTTGCCGTGGCCACGACGGATGGAAAACAATGGGCATTCTTCACCGACGGCAAACCGGCGGATAAACTGAACCAGCTAAGTGGGGGCAACAATGGCAAATGGTTCGGCGACATCGGTACGCCTGAGTACGTTAGAATCGGAGCCTCCGTCCAGGGTGGCGCCCACAAGGGAGCGTTTGCCGAGGTGCTGATTTACTCCCACTCGTTGGCTAAACGCGAAGTCGAGGCACTCTCCGGATACGTTGCGGCCAAGTACAAGGACCAAGGCCAAGCGCCTGAGCCGCCGACCGACGGGTTGCGCTTTTGGCTCGACGCTGCTGACGTCGATGCCAACGTCGAGACGCCGAATCCCGCCGTCGGGTCCCGCGTCAGCACGTGGGTTGATAAAGTGACGAAGACCCCGCTTGTCCAAGCTGAGGTTGGCCGTCAGCCCAGGCTTACGCGGCTTGGCCAGGCGCCAGCGCTGATGTTCGACAAGAGTCTTCTCAAGGCCAAGATCACGCGGGATGGGGCGATCCAGTTTCTCGGCGATCAAGTCGGTTCGATCGTCGTTATCTTCTCCGCCGAGCACACAGGCGAAGGCTACGGCTTTGAGGTTGGCGGCGCGGGTGACATTGTAGCAACTTTCATAAATCCCACTGCGGGAAACGATCGCAAATTGCGCGATTACATACAGGATTACACCAGCGATCTTTTCACCAAAAAGGAGCGTGATCTTTTTTATCGACTGGAAAACCGTGAGCGTTTCGTGAAGCAACACCTAAAGAGGCTCAAGCCGGTTGCCATGTCGCTGCGCCACTCGTTTGGACCACCGTACGAGCCAGGCGTGCCGGTCACGACTGTCAAACTGCGAGGCGAGTACGACAACCACGGGCTGGTTGTGAAGGCCGGTTTTCCGGGCATCTTCACCGGCCACGACAAACCGGCGGCCATACGGCTTGATCCGTTCAAGCGCTGGCCGACGCGCAGTCGGCGCATGGCCCTGGCCAAGTGGATCGCCAGCGCGGACAACCCGCTCACCGCGCGTGTGATGATGAATCGTCTTTGGGTTGGCCACTTCGGCCGCGGCATTGTCAAGACGCCGAGCGACTTTGGGAAGCTTAGCGGGGGCGCGACGCATCCGGAGTTGCTCGACTGGCTGGCCAGGCGTTTTGTCGACAGTGGCTGGAGCCTCAAGGCTATGCACCGGATCATCGTTACCTCAAGCACCTACCGACAGTCGTCGCTGGTGGAGAATCATACGGCTACAACAGTCGATCCGATGAATGACCTATGGTGGAGCTACGAACAACGCCGACTCGACGCCGAGGCGATCCGCGACAGCGTGCTGGCGGTGAGCGGCCGGTTGAATCCGGAACTGTACGGCCTGCCGATCTTCCCGCCGTTGCCGGGCGACATCGCCGAGACGGTAAAGTATTCCGAGAACAAGTGGGACACCCAACTCGACCACGCCGGCCGCAAGCGCAGCATTTACATTTACCAGCAACGCACGCTGAACATGCCGTTCATGCAGGCGTTTGACTCAACCGTGTGCGACGAGTCGCGACCGCGCCGGCGCACCTCCATCACGCCGCTGCAGGCGTTGTCGCTATTCAACGGCGACTTTGTGAATGAGGAAGCCGACGCCTTGGCCAGGCGTATCCGCCGTGAGGCAGGGGAGGGAAAGGGGGAGCAAGTGCGCTTGGCCTATCGCCTGGCCTTCTCCCGTTCGCCAAACACGGAGGAAACCGAGCATTTCGTGAAATTTCTCGCCCAAGCGGAGGGAGCAGACGATGCGTTGGTCGGTTTTTGTCGCGTCCTGCTGAACGCCAGCGAATTTGTTTACATCGACTGAACCGTATTTCACCATGAACCACCTCATTTTGGTCATTGTTCTGTGGGTTAGTTTTAGCCTTCAAGCTCTTGCTGCGGAGACGATATCCAGCGGAGTGTTGGCCAAGGGCACGCAGTGGGAAACGACGTTTTATCGGAGGGACAGCGGTGTGGACGGACCGGTGGTGCTGGTGACCGGCGGCATTCATGGCAACGAATCGGCGGGGGCGCGGGCTGCCGAACAGGTTCGGCACTGGCCGATCAAAAAGGGACGGCTCATTGTTGTCCCAAGGGCAAACATCCCCGGGTTGAATGCGGGGACGAGGCATCTGCCGGGTGAGTCCAAGCTGTTGCATGACTTGAACCGAAACTTCCCGATGACCGGTGGGGAACTTGTGGCCAGGGGAGTGCTTGCGACGGCCTTGTGGGAGTTTGTCGAATCCAGTGGGCCGGACTGGCTCATCGACCTGCATGAAGGGACTGATTTCCACCAGATCAACTCCGAGTCGGTGGGTTCCTCGATCATCGATGTGAAGGGTGAAGCGGCCGAGTCGGTGGTGCCGAGGATGTTGCAGGTGGTGAACGCGGAAATTCCTGACCCGAAGAAAAAACTCGTGAGGCTGCGGTACCCGGTGGACGGCAGTTTGGCCCGTGCCGCTCATGAGCGGTTGCAGGCGGTTTCCATGATTCTTGAGACGACGAGCAAGGATCAACCGATATCGACCCGTACCCGTCAACACCGGTTGATGGTGTACACGCTGCTGGGCCAACTGGGAATGATCGATGGGTCGGCGCATCTCCTGGTCCCGGCCGGTACAAGTGAATTGTGCATTGCCGTTTATGATGCGGGCGGTGTGGGTAAAAGAGGTCCGCGCAATCTGGACAGGGTGTTTTCTAAGACAAAATCAATTTTGCGCCGAGTCGGGGTGACGGACATTCGAGACGGTGTTCTGGGCCAGTTCGACATGGTTATTTTCCCCGGAGGCAGTGGGAGCAAGCAGGCGGTTGCCCTGGGAAAAGAGGGGAAGGATACGGTCAAGGAATTCGTTGAGGCTGGGGGAGGGTACGTGGGCATTTGTGCAGGCGCCTTTCTCGCGGCATCGAATTACAGCTGGTCGCTGGCCATCAGCAACCACAAGACCTTCTGTGAAACAATTGACGTGTCCGGGATTGGCCGCAAGAGCATGTGGTTTCGAGGTGGCTCGGCGCCGGTGACGATGGAATTAACCGATGAGGGCCGAACCATCCTAGGCGATTTCGAGGGTATTTTTGAAGTCCGCTACCAAAATGGGCCCATCATGTCGCCGATGGGCAGGGAGGGGCTTGGCAATTTTCGTTCCCTGGCGCATTTCCGAAGCGAGGTGTCCAAGTACAAGCCGCAGGAGGGCACCATGATCAATACCCCCGCCGTCATTGTCGGTGAATACGGCAACGGCCGTGTTCTTTGCATCAGTCCGCATCCAGAATCCACGGATGCGCTCAACCAGCTCGTGCGAAACGCCGTGCGATGGACCGCCCGGCGGAGATGATTCGATTCAAAGTCAGTCGAAATTGAGCCGCTTGGCCAAGCGCTCCACGGCAACTTCGGGAGTGAATTTGAGAACAGCCATTTCGGATTGTGCAACGGCTAAATTGCAAGAGTACGGCTGCTTTAGCAGCGTTGACGATCACTGGATACGGTGTCAATCCTTCCGTGTATGAGTAAATTTTCACATTGTTCTCTGTTCCATCGCCGGGATTTTCTGAAGAGTTCCATCCTCGGGGGCTCGTCGTTCGTTGCCACTTGGCCTGTTCTGGCCGGGGCAGCGGGGCAGGAAACGGAGTCACTGCGGCCGCTACGGTTTGGGATCATCGCGGACATTCACAAGGATGTTATGCACGACGCCGACGATCGGCTGCGGGTATTCATTGAGCAGATGGAGCGTGAGAAGGTTGATTTCATTCTGCAACTGGGTGATTTCTGTGTTCCCAAGGAGGAGAATCTTGGCTTCCTCAAGATTTGGAACACCTTCAAGGGGGCCAAGTATCACGTCCTGGGGAACCATGACACGGATGACAACGGGCAGGGTCCCACTACCCGGGAACGGACGATGGCGTATTGGGGGATGCCGGCCCGGTTTTATTCCTTTGACCGGGGTGGGGTGCACTTTGTCGTGCTCGACGGCAACGACAGGCCGGCGGATCACAAATCAGGCTATCCACGGTTCATGGCCAGCGACCAGTTGGAGTGGCTGCGAAAGGACTTGGCAGCGACCAAAAAGAGCACGGTGCTCTTCGTCCACCAAAGTCCAGAGCGCCCGGAGGATGGCGGATTGCAGAACGGCACGGCGGTTCGAGGCATCCTCGAGCAGGCCAACCGTGATGCGGGGTTCCGCAAGGTGGTTGCCTGTTTCACCGGGCATCATCACCGGGACTACGTTCGCCAGATCAACAATATTGTTTACCCTCAAATCAACAGTGCCTCTTATTACTGGGTCGGCGGCAACTTTTTACGGGTGCGGTATTCCGATGAGATCGATGCGAAGTATCCCTACATCAAATACACCGTGCCCTACAGGAGCTCCATCTTTGCACTGGCGACCATCGACCCGGGGCGCGGATTCCTGAAGATCGAGGGAAAGCGAAGCGAGTTCGTCGGTCCGGCACCGTGGGAACTGGGCGAAACCAAGGATTACTGGGATGCCAAGACCCTGACAGCCGGTGTTGCAAACTGGAAGATGCCGATATGACGTATTTGGAACCACCTAATGTTCCGTGGCCATGCGAGAGGAAACTTGATCAAAGGGGATTTACCCTGATTGAACTTCTGGTGGTGATCGCTATCATTGCCATACTCGCTGCGTTGTTGCTCCCGGCCCTGGCCCAGTCCAAGGAGAAGGCCAAGGCTACCGGTTGCCTGAACAATAAACGGCAGCTTGGCATTGCCATGATTCTCTACACGGATGACAACGATGCCGAGTTGATCAACCTGGCGGTGGATGACGTCAACAGTAAGGACAAGGTTGTCACCGACAACCGCGCGGGTGGGATTCGCTGGTGGCCTGACCTTCTCAAACCGTATTCGCAGGATCGGTCGGTCAATCAATGCCCTTCGGTTCAGCGTCAGCACGGTTTTGGCATTGGGCTGAACTATCATGAATTAAGCATCTGGCGCCCCCAACCGGGGCATGTAATCAAGTACGACGATATGAAACACCCGGTGGAGACGGTTCACCTTGCCGACGCTGCCATCATTGAAAATCCAAATGAACGGAATCCGGACAAATGGAGGGTGACCGTTGACCCCTCAAAAACATGGACGATCTTCCGGACGGTATTCTTTCGCACTCCCAATGGGGGGGCATACTACTCATTGCCCTCACGGATCGTGAATCGGCATGGGGGTCGATCCATGATGTTGTTCCTTGACGGACATGCCTCGTCCATGAAGGCAAGTGAGGTTGGGTTTCAATATCCGAAGGGCCACCTTTTGGCCATGTGGGACAGGGATTGAATGAGATTAGCCGGAAGTTTTCTTGCGCTTGGCTAGGCGGAGTGATTCAAGCGAGAATCTTTGTCGCGGCTTCGCCGTAGACATCGGTCAGGCGGTAATCCCTGCCGGCATGTTCGAACGTCAACTGGGTGTGGTCCAGTCCCATGATGTGCAATAATGTCGCATGCAGATCATGAAT
>JASLKI010000019.1 GCA_030747575.1 Verrucomicrobiota bacterium
CACCAGCACCACGAGGTGCTCGTCATCGAGGGCCAGGGCAGCATCACGCATCCGTGCTACTCCGCCGTGACGCTTGGCCTACTGCACGGCTGCCTGCCGCACGGCCTCATTTACTGCTATGAAATGGGCCGTAAAATGGCCAAGGGCGCAGCCCACACCGAGCTGCCCTCGATGGAATCGCAGCGCGACCTCTACCTCGCCATGGCCAACGCGGCGTATCCGTGCCGGTTCATCGGCGTGGCCATCAACAGCCGCACCGCAGAGGAACCGGCCTTCCGCGCCGAGCGCGATCGCATCGAATCGGAATGGAACCTACCGGCGTGCGACGTGTTCCGCAAAAACGCCGAGCCGCTGGTGGAAACAGTGCTCGAAATGCTAAAAGACTAAAATGGAACTGATCCTGCACGAATACGAACTGCCGTTGAAGCATCCGTTCACGATCTCTCGCGGCACCACCACGGCGCAGCGCACGTTGATTGTGGAGTTGCAACAGGACGGCGTGAGCGGTTACGGCGAAGCCATCGCCAACACCTACTACGACTCGCCGATGGACTCGATGCGTGCGCGGTTGCAATCCGTCCGAACAATGCTCAGCAGCGAGACATTTCGCGACACGGAATCGTTTTGGAAACTCTGCGCAGAGCGCCTCGCCGACGCGTCGTTTGTGTTGTCCGCGCTCGACTGCGCGGCGCACGATCTTTGGGGACGCCTCGAGGGCGCGCCGGTGCATCGACTGTGGGGACTCGATCCGGCAGACGCGGTTAATTCCTCCTACACGATCGGCATTGCCGAGATGGACAAGATGGTGCACAAGCTCGCCGAGATGCCTGGGTGGCCGGTGTACAAAATCAAGCTCGGCACCGCGCACGACGTGGAAACCATCCAAGCCCTGCGCGAGCACACCGAGGCCGTGTTTCGCATCGATGCAAACTGCGGCTGGGCTCCGGATGAGGCCGCCACACTCTCGTCCGAGATGGCACGGCACGGCGTGGAGTTCATCGAACAACCACTCCCGCCTGAGGCATGCGAGGCGCAGGCCCAACTCTTTCGCGAATCGACGCTACCAATTATTGCCGACGAAAACTGCGTCGGCGAAGCTGATGTGCCATTCTGCATTGACCACTTCCACGGCATCAACATCAAGCTCTGCAAATGCGGCGGCCTCACGCCGGCGCGCCGAATGATAAACACCGCTCGCGATCACGGCCTTAAGGTGATGGTCGGTTGCATGACCGAAAGCTCCGTCGGCATCTCTGCTGCAGCGCAGCTCACGCCCTTGCTCGACTACGCCGACCTCGACGGCGCCGTGCTTCTGGCGAAGGACGCCGCTGACGGAGTGCAACTACACCAAGGGCAGTTCGTGTTCCCCAGCGTACCGGGCCTCGGCATCCGGACGCTGAAGTAAAGTCAACCCCTTGACCAGGTGGCGAGGATTCGTTTCACCAGTTGGCCGAACGCGGCGACTTGGCTCCGAAAATCGGTTTACTTGAGATGGCGCTGTGGCCGGAGCAAAAGCTGGGGGTAGTCGTGATGTGTGACTCCGAATACGCCAGCCCCGGCAAACTCGCCGCACAATTTCTGAAAATCGTCATGCCACAGGACTCACAGCAATCCGAGTAATGATAAACTGTGACAGTAAAAAAGGGAGTCTGCCGATCGGCACCAGAAACGGTTGTGGCACTTCTCCAACTCAGTCGATTTCGATCGACATCCAACCCGTCAGAGGCCATATTCCGCTGTTCAAACCAATACATCGATTAATTGTCATAGTCGATTCGCTGGCCTGAATTCACCACGTTATGAAAATAGCCAAGCGAAGCGGGTTCACGCTCATCGAGCTGCTGGTGGTGATCGCCATCATTGCCATTTTGGCGAGTCTGCTGCTTCCGGCGCTGGCCCGGTCCAAGGCCAAGGCGAACAATGTCAAGTGCATCAGCAACCAGAAGCAAATCGGCTTGGCCTTCATGATGTACGCAGGGGACAACGATGAATCCTACCCCGCGCTCACCAACTGGGCGACTTCCGGTGGAAAACAAGGGAAGAGCAGCCTCTACAGCGGAAGAACACTCCCTCAGCACAGGCCGCTGAACAAATACGCGGCATCGGTCGGGGTCTTTTTATGCCCATCGGACAAGGGGGATTCACTAAGCAATATCGATCATTGCTACAATGCATGGGGAACCAGTTACCTGCCCCAATTCAGCCATGACTCATTCAGGGTGAAGATGGTTTGCGGTGTGCAAAATGATCGGAACAGCCGTTCCATTAAATCAGGAGAAATAGCAAGGAGTCCCTCGAACAAAATCATACAGGGCGATTGGACATGGCACCCCAACCGGACCAAGGACAATCCCAAATACCTCTGGCACACCGTTCGGGGACACTTTCGCAACAACATCCTGTTCGGGGATGGACATGTTGATTTTTTCAAGTTTCCCAACGAAGCTCCCAGTTGGATTTGGTCGCCCCCGCCAAATACCTCATGGAAATGGTGGTGAACCCATCATACACCCGATGAAGAACGAAAAAAAAATGTCTACAAGGCCGTCATCATGAAAACACCCAGACGTAGCGGCTTCACTCTCATCGAACTTCTCGTTGTCATTGCCATCATTGCCATCCTGGCCGCCCTGCTGTTACCCGCGTTGTCGCGCGCCAAGGAA
>JASLKI010000020.1 GCA_030747575.1 Verrucomicrobiota bacterium
GGCAAACACCACCCCTGAGCCATCAATGGCGTACGCCACGCCATCACTCACCACTGGTGCGGCATAAATCCCGTCAGTCAATGGCACCGCTGCTTTCAACCCCAGCGATGCCTTCAATACTTCACCCGGCGCATTGCCCGAGCGGCGGGCATCCCCCTGAAATTGCGCCCAATCGGCCCATGCGGATAGAGGCAGGAGCAGGGAAAAGATGAGGAAGAAACTCAAACGCGTGGTCATCAGTAAATCCTACCCCTGCCTCAGCAATTTGTCTTGTGCAAAACAACCTTGCGGCAAAGGCCGGTTGAGAGAAGACTCACTCAGGTGATCAAGGCAAAATCCATCATCATCCTGCTTGTGGCACTTGTGGCATTCACGGTTCGCGGTGCCGAACGGGTGGGCAGTGGGTTGCTGGTGATTTATGATTTTAGCGCAGCTCAAGGCGCTTTGGTGAAGGATCGCTCAGGAATGCAGCCGGTGGTGGATTTGCGCATTATGAATCCCCAAAATGTACGACGCGGCAAGGGTTCACTGGAGATTCGCAAGAACACGATGATTCGCTCAGACAAGGTGCCCTCCAAGATTCTCAATGCCATCAAGCGCTCCAATGAAATCACCATCGAGGCGTGGGTCAAGCCGGCCAACCTGAAACAGGACGGACCGGCCCGTATTGTAACGCTCTCGAAAAATTCCTCTGAACGGAATATCACGATTGGCCAGGAAGCAGCAGCCTTACAGGCTCGCCTGCGCACCACGCACACGAGCAAGAACGGCATGCCCGCCATCTCGACCGGTCGCAACCTTTCCACACGCCCGACGCATATCGTCTATTCACGCGACCGCTCCGGACGCGCCACGGTTTACCTTAACGGCAAACGCGCCAAGGAACAGACGGTTGCCGGGATGATGACAAACTGGGATGGCTCACATCACCTGGCACTGGGTAACGAGCTTTCAAATGACCGGCCGTGGCTTGGCACATATTACCTGGTGGCCTTATACAACCGCAACCTGTCTGCTGCGGAAGTAACACAAAATTTTACTGCCGGTATCGGGGCCGAGATCGCCCCGGTCGCCTCGGGGCTCTCCCCCAACGCGCACCTGTTTGAATCCAGGATCGCGCCATTGATTGCGAAGCATTGCCTTGAGTGCCACGATTCGGCCACGCGCAAAGGCAAGCTCGACCTCTCGCGCAGGGCAACGGCGTTTGCCGGTGGCGAAACGATTGTGCCCGGCAAATCCGCCAAGAGCCGGATATGGGAAATGGTGGGCGCCAACAAGATGCCCAGAAAACGCCCGCCGCTTTCGGCCACCGAAAAGGCTGCGCTGAAGCAATGGGTTGATGGAGGCGCAAAATGGACGATCAACCAGATAGACCCGGCGGTGTACGTCCACACCGGGCGTTCCACGCAAAACTGGCTGCGGCGGCTTACGGTGGATGAATACATTTCCACCGTCCGGGCCGCGACGGGTGTTGATATAGCCGGAGAAGCCCGGGAACTACTCCCGCCAGATCTGCGCGCTGATGGCTTTAGCAACACGGCCTATAACCTCAATGTTGACCTCAAGCACGTGAACGCCTACGCGCAACTCGCAGGCATCATTGTCAGGAGAATGGACGCGCAGAAATTCTCCGCCCGTTTTTCCGGCAAGAAAAGATTCACAGACAAGGACATGCGCGCGCTCATTGAGCGCATGGGCAAATGGCTGCTGCGCGGACCGCTGGAGGAACGTGAGGTGGTGGTCTACCGCGGCATCACCACCACCGTCGTTGCCAATGGCGGGAATTTTGAAGAAGCAGTGGGACTGGTCCTTGAGGCAATGCTACAGTCGCCACGGTTTGTCTACCGCATGGAAAACCAGCGGGGCGACGGAACGGTGTGGCCGGTTAATGATCATGAGCTGGCCTCACGCATAAGCTATATCATCTGGGGCGCACCACCTGATGAGGCGCTGTATCAGGCAGCCGACAAGGGTGGACTGGGCGAGAATGCCCAACTTGAGTCACAGGTGCGGCGCATGCTGAAAGATCCGCGCGCCATCGATCGCTCGGTGCAGTTTATCAGTGAATGGATCGATCTGGACCGGCTTAAAAACCTCCGACCCAGCCCAAAAAAATTTCCCCGATGGACTCCCGCCCTCGCCACGGACATGCGCCAGGAAACCATCGCGTTCTTCAAGGAAATTGTCTGGAAACAAAACCGCCGCCTGTCGGACCTCTTCAACGCGCAGCTCACCTTTCTCACCCCGCGTCTGGCCAGGCATTACCGGATACCCAACCCGAGGGCCGGCGGCGGCGTAGCGCGTTACGACCTTACCGGAATTTCCTCCCGCGGCGGTCTGCTCACTCAGGGCAGTCTGCTCACCATGGGGGGCGATGAAGCCTCAATGGTTTCGCGCGGCCTCTTTGTCATGCACGACCTGTTGCGCGGCACGGTAATAGATCCGCCGCCTGATATTGACTCCACGCCCGTACCCTCCAAACCCGGCCTCACCCAGCGCGGTGTGGCCGAAGACCGACTCAATAATGCCAAGTGCAGCGGATGTCATAGAAAGTTTGAGCCGCTCGCCTTTGGCCTGGAAAAATTCGACGGACTAGGGGCGTTTTTTGACAGTGATCAATTTGGCAACAAGCTGCGCGATGACGGCGAGATTCTCTTTCCCGGCGAGGCAAAGCCCATTGCCTACAAAAACTCCGCCGAGTTGATGGACTTGTTGGCAGGCAGTAATCGCGTGGCAAAGAGCATCACCTGGAAGCTCACACAGTTCGCACTTGGCCGGCCGCTGGGACCAAGCGATGCCCGCATCGTTGACAAGATTCACCAAACAGCCGAGAAAAACGGGGGCACCTACACGAGCCTCATCACCGCGATTGTGCTGAGTGATCTGGTACAGACAACCCAAACCGTAATCACCGAATGAAACCGACCATCAATCGCCGCACCCTCCTGAAGGGACTCGGCAGCGTCACCATCGGCCTGCCGCTGCTGGAGGAGATGGTCGCCACCAAGGCTCTCGCCGGGCCGAAGGCCGTGCCAACGCGGGCCTTCAATGTATTTTTCGGGCTGGGTATTCCCACTCCGTTGCAGAGGGAAGGATTCAACGACGTGTTGGAGCCGCTCAAGCCCTTGGGCAACAAGCTGCTCATCATGCGCAACGTTGACCAAGTTCGCTGCGATGTACGCGGTATCAACGCGCATTTTGACGGTGCCACCGGCTCCTTCACGGCCGAACCGGCCCAAGGCGAGGCCAAAGCGGGCGGCCCTTCCATCGACCAAATCATCCGGCACACTCATTATCCCAACGGCCTACCGGTCGGTATGGTACCCACGCTCAATGCGGGAACATTTTTCCGGCGCAGCCGCGTGGGACGCTACCTCCACAGCTACAATCTGGACGGCACCGTGGCCGGCCGCATGCAGGAAAAACCACGCGAGCTCTTTGATCGCGTATTTGGCACCTTCGCCGGGTTAAACGACACCGATGCGCGTCGTCAACGCCTCAAGCGCAGCGTGCTCGACTCAGTGGTGGACCAGTACAGGTTTTACACAGGTCCAAGTTCACCGTTGGGCACCCCCTCCAAGGCGCGCGTGAAGGATCACCTAGATCGCATACGCGAATTTGAGCAACGCGCATTTGAACTGCAACGTGAACAGGGCAAGGGCCCCGCCCTGCCCCCACGCTCCAAGGTGCCCCACGGGGGGCCTGCCGACCCGGGCGGCGAAGGCATTGACATCACGCTGGAGGAACTTACCACCGAATGGCGGCTGATGGCCGACCTGTATGCGCTGGCCATTGAGACCGACCGTACACGGTTTGGGGCGTTAACCTTCCTAGCCGCAGGCGAACGCATCCGTCTCACCGGCGACTACAAATACAACGGCAAGACGCGCTACAAGTTTGATGACGCGTCTATGCACAAGCGCACGGGCTCGGCCGGCTGCAGTCATGAATGGTGGCACAAGTTCAACGAGAAGAAAAAGAACGAGCAACTCCGCGCCCACGTGCACATGAAGATGAACGAGGTGGCCTACTTCCTGAAACGTCTTGATGGAACGAAGGAAGCCAACGGCCGGAGTATCCTGGAGAATTCACTGATCACGATTTCCACCGAGTCCGGGGACGGCCGCCACAATGACGTGAAGCGCGAGCTCTCCGGCGTGTTTCACGCCATCACCGGTGCCAACGGTCGCTTCAAGACCGGCCAAATCATGGACCTAAACGCCGAGGCCATCGACGTTTACAACACCATGCTTCGAACCTTAGGCGCAAAGAAACAACTGGGGCCGGACAAGCGAAAACACAAGCCCGTAGATAAAATACGGACTTAAAGAATATCATCTACTAATTTGCCGGTGCATCACCCATCTGTTGGGCCAAATAGTTCTCAATACCGGTCATCTTTATGAGATCCAATTGTGCCTCAGCCCAATCAATACTTTGTTCAGACTCCACCACCATCCGATCCATTAACTCACGACTGGCATTATCATTTACACCTGAACACAGCTTGATGCCTTCATTATATGTAGCCGCACCTTTTATCTCCAAAGCCATACCGTTTTCTATCATTTCCTGTGGTGTAGACCCCACGTTGATCGAATCGTAACGCGAAATAGCGGGCACACCATCCAGGAATAGAATACGGTCAATCACCTCATCGGCATGCTTCATCTCTTCAATGGATTCCTTGTAATAATAATCGGCCAGTTTATTGAGCCCCCAGTTGCGTAGCATCTTGGAGTGAATAAAATAGGTGTTAATCGCCGTCAGCTCGATGGTGAGCCCGGAGTTCAATGCTTCAATGACTTGTTCGTTACCTTTCATGTATTAAATTGTATGCCGCCCTTTCAAACGGCCTTTTGTTTGGTTGCCCACTAACGCAAGCCGACAGTTTAGCATACATTGAATGGATAAAAAAATATTTTTGTTTGCTATCGAGACTCATTCCCAGCGTTGAACAGAAGTCCGAAAAATTACGCCACCTTGCAATGGCACAACGTCTTGACATGTCCACATCCCGGACAAAGCGCACAAGGCCCACACTCGGCGGGTAAGCCAGCAAGCAGACGTTGAATTCGACACTGGCAACTTCCGCAACCGCTTCCTGCAGCAGTCAACCGGGTAACCCCCTCAATGGTTTTCGCTTCACCCTCATCCATTGCCTTCAGAATGCTCGAGGCACTGACCTGATGACAGTGGCAAATCAGCGTGTCAGTTGACTTCGTGCGCACCTGCGCGGGCATGTCCAGAATAGTCGCCATCGTATGAAAGCAGCCCTGTCATCGACCAAAAAAGCGGGCGATGCAAGCTATTTTTGAGAATGAGTCACATTAGCATGTATTCACCGAAACACTAAAAAATGGGGTTTTTCAGTGATAAATCTAGCGCTACTCGTTTTGGTGAATCTTTTCGAAGGCCTTTTCCAAGCGGGAGGCGGTCTTGGGCTCGGTTTTAACGTGGTTTTTTGTTTCGGCCTGATCTTCCCTGATATTCGAGAGAATATAGGGTTTGGCGAAGGCT
>JASLKI010000021.1 GCA_030747575.1 Verrucomicrobiota bacterium
CTACGGAAATGAAAGTAACCTACAACTGGCTGAAGCAGTACGTTGACTTTGACTGGTCGCCCGACGAACTCGCCGAGCGGCTGACGATGATCGGCCTCGAGGTCGAGGGCGTCGAGAAAGTGTCCGCCGGTTTTGACGGTATCGTGGTCGCCGAGGTGCTCTCCAAGGAGCCGCACCCGGACGCCGACCGGCTTTCGCTCTGCAAGGTGAACGACGGCACGGGCGAGCGGCAGATCGTCTGCGGAGCGACGAATTTCGAGGTTGGTAGCAAGGTTTCGCTGGCGGTGCCCGGCTGCGAGATGCCCACCGAGCCGGGCGCGAAGCCGTTCAAGATCAAGGTCGGCAAAATCCGCGGCGTGGAGTCGCAGGGCATGATGTGTTCGTCGAAGGAACTGGGCCTCGCCGAGGATGCCGAAGGGCTGATGATTCTGCCGGAGGAAGCGCAGGTCGGCCAGTCGTTAGCCGAGCACCTTGGCCGCAGCGGCGACGATGTTGTTTATGATTTGGAGGTGACGCCGAACCGGCCGGACTGGAACAGCCTCATCGGCATCGCCCGCGAGGTCAGCGCGCTCACCGGCAATCCGCTTCGTTTACCGGAGATTCCCGGCTTGCCGACGGATGACGACGAGATCTCCGCGCTGGTCGATGTGCGGCTCGACAACTCCGAGCACGGCCCGCGCTACAACGCGCGCATCGTCCGCGGCGTGACGGTCGGCCCTAGCCCAGGCTGGCTGCGCGACACGCTCGAACGAGTCGGCATCCGCAGTATCAATAACGTCGTCGATGTCACAAACTACGTGATGCTTGAGACCGGCCAGCCGCTGCACGCGTTCGACTTCCATTTGCTCTCGAGGGCGGACGGCGCGGCCAAGCCGGTGATCGTCGTGCGCGATGCCGCCGACGGCGAAAAATTCACCACGCTCGACGAGAAGGAACACGAGCTGATGAGCGGCGCGCTGTTGATCGCCGACGAAACCAAGGGCATCGCTCTTGCCGGCATCATGGGCGGCCTCAACAGCGAGATCGCCGCCGGCACCGAGGATGTGCTGATCGAGTGTGCCTATTTTCAGCCGCAAAACATACGTGCGACGGCCAAGAGCCTGGGCATCAGCACCGATGCGTCATACCGCTTCGAGCGCGGTTGCGACCCGAACTGCTGCGACTGGGTCAGCCAACGCGCCGCGCAACTCATCATCGAGACCGCCGGCGGCCGCTTGGCCAAGGGCTGTGTCGATGCCTATCCGAGCGTGGCCGAGCCGGGGGAGATTTCGCTACGCTTTGCCCGGACCGACGCGCTGCTTGGCATCGCGGTTTCGCCGGACGAACAGGTGGCCGCGCTCACCGGGCTTGGCCTCGAGACGGTGTCGCGCGACGGCGACACGGCGGCGATGTTTCGCATCCCGACCGTTCGCGTCGATCTCAAGCGCGAGGTGGACTTGATTGAGGAGGTCGTTCGTATTTACGGCGTCGACAAGGTGCCGTCCACGTCGCCGCGCGGTTGTGTTGGCACCGATCCATTCGACGCCACGCACGATGCGTTCGCGCAGATCCGCACGATCCTCACCGGGATTGGCCTGTACGAAGCGCAGACGCAGACGCTGGTTTCCGACGAGGCGGCGTCACTGCTCGGCATTGCACCGGTGGCGCTCGAGTACCCGTTGAGCAGCGAGCAGGGCAAGCTGCGGACGAGCCTGTTGCCCGGTTTGGCCAACTCGCTGCAGCACAACGCAAACCACGACACCGCCGCCGCAGCGCTGTTCGAGATCGGACGGGTGTTCCGCGACGATGACGGCCAGCCGGCGGAAGGCTGGCGGCTGGCGATCGCGCTGACCGGTCGGCGGTTCCCGCCGTTTCACGAGGGAGTGGAGCGCGATGCGATGAATGAGTTTGCCGACCTCAAGGGGATCATCGAGGAGTTCGCCGGGCAGTTCGGCATGCGCGGAGTCAGCTACGAGCGGCATGACGCGGGCAGCGAATTTTTCGTTGAGTCAGGCAGTGTGAAGCTGGGCAACACGCCGGTCGGGACGCTTGGCCAATTTTCGCCGCTGCTCGCCCGGCGGCACGACTTGAAGCACCCGGTTTTCTTCGCCGAGTTCGACCTTGGCCAAGCGCTGCAACGCCGCACGACCAAGCGCGGCTTCAAGGCGCTGCCGGCGTTCCCCGGCACGCGGCGCGACATCGCGATGCTTGTGGCCGACGACACGACGCACCACGCCGTGCTGCAAAGCGTCCGCAAGGCCAAGCCGAACAATCTCGAGTCGGTCGAGTTGTTCGACGTCTATCGCGGCGAAGGCGTCGAGGCCGGGCAAAAGAGCGTGGCGTACGCTTTTCACTACCGTTCCGCCGAGGGCACGCTGAAGGACAAGCAGGTTGATGCCGTTCACGAAAAAGTGATCGAGCGTCTGCGCGACGATCTCAGCGCGACGATTCGCGGTTGAACCGGGCGTTGACCTTGCCAACAGCCGCGCCCGCCTGTTAAATGCGCGCCGTGTTGCAACAGCAAACACTAGCCAAGCCGGCAAGCTTTTCCGGCGTCGGCCTGCACAGCGGCAACAAGGTCTCGATGACCCTGTTGCCCGCTCTGCCGAATTCCGGGATCATCTTTCGCCGAGTGGACCTCGACAGCCGTGCGGAGATTCCGGCGCAGGTCGAGAATGTCGCGGCGACCGACCGTTCGACCACGCTGTCCAGGGGCAACGCCAAGGTGCAGACGGTGGAGCATGTGTTGGCGGCGCTGTACGGTTTTGGGGTGACCAACGCCGTCGTCGAGCTTGACTCGAGCGAACCGCCCGTGGCCGACGGTAGTGCGCGGCAATTCTGCAAAATGATACGCGAGGCCGGCATCGAGGCACAGGCGGAACGCGTCGAGCCAGTGCAAGTCACCGAGCCGATCGAGTACACGCATAACGGCACGGTGATATCCGCCTTCCCGCACGAAGGCTTCAAGATCACGTGCACCAGCTCCGACAAGGGCGGACGGTTCACCCAGTTTTTCAGTGTCGAGCTGACGCCCGAGACGTGGGAGGGCGAGATCGCCCAGGCGCGGACGTTTTGTTTTTATGAGGAGATCGAGTACCTCATCAAGAACGGCCTCATCCGCGGCGGTAGCCTCGAGAACGCCATCGTCATCCGCGACGACGCTGTGCTGACGACCGAGCCTATGCGCTACCGCGAGGAGTTCGTGCGGCACAAGATACTGGACATCATCGGCGACTTGAGCCTCGTCGGCGCGCCGTTACGCGGGCACATCGTTGCGGTCAAGCCGGGGCACGCCGCCAACTGCGGTCTGGCCAGGCGCATCCTGCTGCAGGTGCGCCGTCCTTCGGTGGCAGCACAAAGTTTTTCCCCGCCGGGCGACACCCCGGCCAGGCAATCCACCCAACCCAAGCAACCCCAAGTGAGTGAAGAAACAACAGCCCCACTGGACTCCGAGCAGATCATGCAGATCCTGCCGCACCGCTACCCGTTCCTGATGGTGGACAGGGTGACGCGGATTGACGGCAACCAGATTACCGCGGAGAAAAACGTCACGATCAACGAGCCGTATTTCCAGGGGCATTTCCCCGGACACCCGATCATGCCCGGCGTGCTGCAGCTCGAGGCGATGGCACAGGTGGCCGGCATCCTCACGCTCAAGCAGGCCGACAACGCAGGCAAGATCGCCTATTTCATGGCGGCTGAAAAAGTGAAGTGGCGGAAACCGGTCAAGCCGGGGGATGTGCTGCAGATCGACATCGAGCTGCTCAGGGCCCGTGGCAAGGTCGCCAAGGCCAAGGGCGTCTGCACGGTGCGCGGCGAGGTGGTCAGCGAAGCCGAGATCACCTTCACCCTAGCGGGTAATTCATAACCGACCAGGCGCACGTCATGTCTGAGATTCATCCCACCGCAGTCATTCATCCCGGGGCCACTCTCGGCGGCGACTGTGTTGTTGGCCCTTACTGCGTCATCGGCGGGCATGTCACGCTTGGCGAGG
>JASLKI010000022.1 GCA_030747575.1 Verrucomicrobiota bacterium
AACTCGAGTATTACGATGAGCCTGCAGTGCGTAAAATCCTAGCGACGTTCAAAAAGGACGGTTACCGGATGCAAACACTGGTGCGCGAGGTGGTGAAAAGTTACCCGTTTCAGTTCCGTAAAAACCGTGTGGAACCGGACAACGAATCGAAGGAAGTAGTGAATAATGGCTAAATCTTGGCAAATCTCACGAAGAACCCTGCTTCGTGCAGTGGGTGCATCCGTGGCTCTGCCGTGGCTTGAAGCGATGCAGCCGCTTTCGGCGTTGGCCGTGACCCCCAAGCGGCCGAAGCTGCGTGTCGGTTATCTTTATTTCCCCAACGGCGTGGCGAAGGGCGGCTGGGAGCCGGAGAAGGTTGGGGGCGATGGCGAGCTTCTGAAACTGAACAAGTGGATGAAGGACCTCGAGCCATTCAAGGAAGACATTTTGGTTGCTCGAAATATTTGGACGCCACGCGGCAATGGTCATGGAGCCGGTACGGCGACTTGGCTGACCGGGGGTTCGTATAGCGGTTCGCGCGTGACTGCCGGAGGTGCGTCGGTCGACCAGATCATCGCGCGTCAGGTTGGCAAAGACACGATGTTGCCGTCGCTCGATATGTCGATGAAGGGCGAGGGCTATTTCTCCAACAGCCTGCCGCGCAATACCATTTCGTGGGTAGGCGAAAAACTGCCGGCCACGCGTGATACCAATCCACGGACAATCTATGACCGGATGTTTCGCAAAGCCAGCGAGGGTGTCACCGACAAGGGCGTGATTGACTTGGTCAATGGCCAAGCAAAGAGTTTGAAGCGTCGCGTTGGTCGCATAGATCAGCAAAAGATTGATGAGTATTTTGAGTCGCTTCGTGCAGTGGAACGCAGGATGGAGTTTGCCGAAAAACAAGCCGACAAATCCGCGCTTGGCCAAGTGAAAGGGGTGAAGTTTAAGCGACCCCAGTTGGGTATTCCGGATAATCACGAGGATTATATGCGTACCATGATGGATTTGATGGTGCTTGGCTTTTGGTCGGGAGCAACGCGTGTGGGTTCGCTGATGTTGGATCACGGGCAGAGCAACCGATACTTTGATTTTATTGATGGTGTTCGCGGCACTTGGCATGCGCTGTCGCACTACCGTGATATCAGCGGCAAGACCGAGGACGATGACGGGGTCAACTCGTGGAAGACCGTTTCTCAAAAACGCGACATGTACAATGTGATCACCGCTTGGCACAACCGACAGTTTGCCTACATGCTTGGTAAAATGAAGAGCATAGACGAAGGCAATGGCACACTGCTCGAAAACTCCATGCTCCTTTACGGTTCCAGTCTTGGGGACGGTCATGCTCACGGTGAGGAGAATCTGCCAGTCGTGTTTGCAGGTGGTGGCGGTGGCACGATTAAAAATGGTCGATTCCTCAAATACCGGAGAAACTACTCTCTCTCAAAATATCATTTGGCGACGATGCAACGAATGGGTGTTGGAGTAGAGGAGTTTGCCGACGCGGAATCGCCGATGAGCGGCTTGACCAAGGATGTTTAATTCGTTTTTCACATGAAGAAACTGATAGTTCCCGTTTTGACATCGGTGTTCCTTGCCGGTTGTTCGACCTACCAAAAGAACGCCGATATCCCGATTATCGACACGCACATTCATTTATACGACACCACCCGGCCGCAGGGCCTGCCTTGGCCACCGAAGGACGACAAGGTTTTGTATCGACCAGTACTCACCGAGCATTTCGACAAGGTGTCGGATGAGAACGGTATCAGCGCCACGGTTATCGTCGAAGCGAGCAAATGGATTCCGGACAACCAGTGGGTGCTTGATTTGGTGAAGCATGATCCCGATCGCTACATCGGATTGGTCGGTAGCCTTGAAATTGGCACACCGGATTTCAAAAAGCACCTGACTAAGTTATCGAAAGATGCACGTTTTGTTGGCATTCGCATGCGCGAGAGGCCCGGTGGCGATAGTTTCTTTGAAAACGAGGCTGTGTGGAGCGATCTCCAGTTACTGTCCGACATGAATCAGTCGCTCGATGTGTTGATGTTCCAATACAGCCTTGAGGATGTCGGCATGGTGGCTAAGCGCTTGCCGAAGTTGAAGATTCTAATCAACCACGTCGCCGGTGTGGACATTAAAGGCAAGCCGGCTGATCCGAATTGGGTTGCCGCTGTCCAAAAGGTGGCGAAGAACTCAAACGTGCACTGCAAAATCTCCGGCTTGTTCCAGCAATCACACCGCCAGCCCTCCCCAAAGAATCTGTCCTTCTACAAACCAGAACTCGACGTGTTGTGGGAGGCGTTCGGCGAAAACCGTCTGATCTACGGCAGTAACTGGCCGGTGACTATGCGCGGCGGCACCTACGGTGAATACCTCGCGGTTGTGAAAAACTTCTTTGCGAATAAAAGCCGCACGGCGCAGGAGAAATTTTTCTTCAAGAACGCCCTCAAGTTTTATGGGCTTCCAGCACTGAAACACTAACTCAGTTCTGCTAAAGAAAAAAAAGTTGCCGCACTCCTGCAGAAACACGGCGGCAAGCTGGGTGAAGAATTGAAAGCTGGATGTGAGTAGTCTGTTGGCTAACGATAAGATAGATAATTAACTATAATCTTGAGGCATTCTTCGGGTTGAAGATTTAGAAACGGTGATCAGCTTTTATCCTCGAACTCCATCCAGTGCTCGGCGTTGTCCCCGTAGTAAATCTTTAGTTTGTTTCCGTCTACCTCAAAACCCTTGGATGTATGCAGCGACTCGAAGAACTTGAAATCGAGTGAGCCGGGCATGCATAACATCAATGTGGAGCCGAAGCCTTCGCCAAATTTCAACCAGTTGCCTTTCATCAGTGAGAAAGAACCGAAATAGCGGTTGCAGTCGTTCCCACCAGCCACTCTTTTGTTACGGGACAGCGTCATGGAGTGGGTTCGGCCCTTCTTCGGTTGGATGATTTCGTCCGATTCGTGTAGGGCAATCAACTGCCAATCTCGCTCGAGCAATCCATCCGGAAATGGTTCCGGTTTTGTCACTACCCGATAAAAATGATTATCCCCCAATTGGCTGCGTAAATCCTTGAACTCAGCCGGTTTTCCGTTGCCCGGATATTGGCCCACGATCACCCACTTCCGCAGGTCTCGGCTTGCCTCGACTAGATAGTAGTCTCCATCGGATGACGGGAACTCAAGTGAAACCGTTGCTGCCTCAAAGGAATCAATATTCGCCGCCTCTTGGCCCAAGGCCGGTGAGGTGAACACCACGGCAAGCAGGAATGCTGTCCGGCAGATTAAACCTGCGAATAGTGATTTCAGAACCACGGCCGTAAGACTCGCCCTCCTCCGGTTTAACTTCAAGCCGGATTTGATGAGTAGGCCCAATGCATCACCAAGTGGCGCACGAAGCTCTAATCCTTCTTCGTGTTCCACAATCCACCACCTATCTCCCTCTCCTCCAAGAGCCCCCCATACCCAATTACGGATCTTTACGGACCTTTTGTAATTCGCAATGGTGCGCATTCATGCAATTTATGATTTGGGAGAGAGCTGAATCAACTCGTCATGTTGCACAAAGCGTTGCGCACCAAAGCGCAAGGAGAGCAAAGTCCCCGAGAGGGTTCGAATCCCTCTTCGCGCACCATCTCCTTTTTCTTCAACAAATCTGCACCTTGAAACTCTTTGGTGCTTGTCTCCGTTAGGCTCGTTGCATCACTTTCCTGTGCGTTGAAATTTTTACCTCAAACGCTTGCTGCTTGCTATGTTATTTGTGTGAATTTGGTTTATGCAGATTCTCAGCACTTTGAGTTTTTTGAAAGCAAAGTGCGGCCGGTTTTGGCGAATAATTGCTATGAATGCCACAGCGGACTGGCTGAGCGGCATCGGAGCGGACTCCGTTTGGACAGCCGAGACGCCATTTTGAAAGGGGGCGAACACGGGCCAGCGATTATTCTTGGAAACCCGGACGAGAGTCGAATGATTCGTTACGTGCGACACCAGGGCAAGAAGATGCCGGCGTTGGGCAAACCGAAGTTGAGCGACCTGGAGATTGCGGCTTTGGCGAAGTGGGTTGAGTTGGGGGCTCCTTGGCCCAAGGCAACGGTCGTGCCAACGACGGATAGCTACGATTGGATCAAGGCTCGCGAACATTGGGCATGGCGTCCGGTGAAAAGAGTGATCCCGCCGACGGTGCCGGGTGCGAGGGTACGGAATCCAATCGACCAATTCGTTGCCGAAGGCTTGCGCGAAGCCGGCTTCAGGCAGCCGCCGGAAGCCAGGGCGTCCGTGTTTGTGCGCCGCGTGTTTTTGGATTTGGCGGGACTGCCGCCCACGCCGGATGAGTTGCGCGACTGGACGCAGCGGTTGGGAGGCGACTCCGCGGGCGAGCTAAACGATCAGGCGGTGTTAGTGTTGGTGGATTCCCTGCTGAACCGGCCCCAGTACGGCGAACGCTGGGGACGGCATTGGCTGGACGTGGCGCGGTATAGCGATGCGGGGGGCTGGACGCAGGATAACCGGTCGCATCCCAAGGCGTGGCAGTATCGCGACTGGGTGGTTCGCGCGTTCAATGCCGATCTGCCTTTCGACGAATTCGTCCGAAGCCAGATCATAGGCGACAAGATGGGGCGCGAGGCAGCTGCTGGTACCGGCTTTTTTGCGCTGGGCCCGACATATGCCTCGGACGGCGGCGACCCGGAGAGCATCGCGCAGGCAAAGAGCGAAACACTCGACGATCGCGTGGACACTTTTTCCCGGGCGTTCCTCGGGCTGACGGTGTCGTGTGCGCGCTGCCACGATCATAAGTTCGATCCGATCCCGATTCAGGATTACTACTCGATCGCCGGCGTGTTCAAAAACACGCGCGAAGGCGAAACGCCGTTGGTTAAGGAGAAAGTGATCAACGCCTATCACAACGCCCGGAAACCCATCGATGCCCTGCACGATAAAATCCAGAAATCCAAGAAGCAGCCCCAGTCGGACGAGATCAAGAAACAGATCGCCAACTGGCAAATTGAGCTCAAGGAGCTGGAGGCAAAGGCGCCGCCGAAGTTCGAGTTTGCCCATACACTGCGGGACGCCGGCAGCGAGGATATGAAAGTGGCGCTACGCGGCAATTCGATGAAGCCGGGCAAGGTGGCGCCGCGTCGGTTTCTGCGCATTGTCGCCGGCAAAGACCGCGAGCATTTTAATCAGGGGAGCGGGCGTGAACAATTAGCCAAGGCAGTGGTCGATCCAGCCAATCCGCTGACGGCCCGGGTGTTTGTAAACCGTGTGTGGCAGCACCACCTTGGCCAAGGGTTGGTGCGCTCGCCGGATAATTTCGGCGTGCTTGGCCAAGAGCCAACACACCCTGAGTTGCTCGACTGGCTGTCTGCGGCCTTCGTCGAAAGCGGCTGGTCGACCAAGGAGTTGCATCGACTAATCCTTACTTCCGCGACCTATCGTGGCAGCAGCGCATTTGACAAAAAATCCTTTGCGAGCGATGGAGACAACCGCTCGCTTTGGCGCATGACACCACGCCGGATGGACGCGGAAACGTGGCGGGATTCCCTACTCGCCGTCACTGGCGAACTCGACCTTCAGATAGGTGGCGGGCCTGTGCAGGACATCGTCGCCAGTAACCGCCGCACACTTTATGCAAAGGTCAGCCGTAACGCGCCCCTGGCTTCGGATAAATTTCTTCGCCTGTTCGATTTCCCAATCCCGCGTGCCAGCGCAGCCAAGCGCACGGCAAACGTTATCCCGCAACAGTTTTTGTTCATGATGAACAGCCGGTTTATGCTCGACCGTGCCAGCGCATTGGCCAAACGTTTGGAGAGAGAGTCCGACGATGTGACAACCCGCATTGCACGTGCCTACTCGCTGCTCTATGGTCGTGCGCCTACCGACCGCGAACAGCGCCTGGCCAAAGGATTCTTGAAGGGTACGCAGCCGCTCGCCAGCCGACTGACCCGCTGGCAGCAGTACTGCCAGGCCTTGCTCAGCGCCAACGAGTTCATGTATATTCGATAAACCGTTCCAAACAATGCAACTCCACAGGAACCCGCTCCCGCCCATTTCACGACGTGACGCCTTGCATCGCATCGGTGCGGGCCTTGGAAGCGTCGGCCTCGCCGGGATGCTTAACCAAAGTACCAGCGCTGGACAGGCTTCGCCGCTTGCGCCCAAGGCGCCTCACTTTGCGCCCAGGGCCAAGCATGTGATTCAGCTATTCATGCCGGGCGGGCCGTCGCAAGTGGATACATTTGATTACAAACCGAAGATCGCCGAGTTCGCGGGTAAACGGCCGAAGATTGTCGATCGAAAGTCGCTCCGGAACACCAAGAACGGCCTGTTCCCGTCGCCCTTCGGTTTCAAGCAGTATGGGCAGACAGGTAAATGGGTGAGCGATATTTTCCCTCACACAGCGAAGTGCTCCGATGACATTTGTTTCATCCACTCAATGCACACGGACATTCCCGAGCATGCGGGCGCGATGATGATGTTTAATCTCGGCCACCTGCAGCCCAGCCGACCCAGCCTCGGTTCGTGGTTATGCTATGGCCTTGGCACGGAGAATCAGGAACTACCCGGCCTTGTTGCCATGAGCCCGCGCGCTAAACCCCGCGGCAAAGCGGCGCACTGGGGCAACTCGTTTTTACCAGGAGCCTACGCCGGTGTGTACGCGAATATCGCCGAGATGAAGCCAGACAGCATTTTGCGTGATCTGAAAAACCCGCATCTATCCCGCACCGAACAACGTCAACAGGCCAACTTACTCGCTCAGCTCAATCAGTTAGATCTTGAGCGCCAGCAGCAGGATCAGAAACTGGAGTCTAGCATCCAGGCGATGGAGATGGCCTTTCGTATGCAGTTCGCCGTGCCGGAGGTTTTTGATACGGCCAAGGAAAGCAAACCAACACTTGATCTCTACGGTAAAAGCGAATTCGCCAAAGGTTGCCTCATCGCCCGGCGCCTCGTTGAACGCGGCGTGCGCATGGTGCAACTCTCGCACTCCATCAGCGGTTACGACATCGCCTGGGACACCGGGCATGGCGATATCAAGGGTGGCCATGCCCACCTCGCCCGCGAATGCGACCAGGGCATCGCCGGTTTGATTCAGGATTTAAAACTCCGCGGTTTACTCGATGAAACACTCGTCATTTGGGGCGGCGAGTTCGGTCGTGCGCCGACTTCCGAGGGGCAGAAAGGCCGCGACCATGACCACTACGGATTTACCGTCTGGATGGCCGGCGGTGGCGTGAAACCCGGCTTCACCTACGGTGCCACAGACGAGTTCGGCTGCTCCGCCGTCGAGAATCCCGTACACGTACACGACCTGCACGCCACCATCCTGCACCTCATGGGGCTCAACCACGAAAAGCTCACGTACCGTTACAGCGGTCGTGACTTTCGTCTAACGGACGTCCACGGAAAAGTCATACACGACATCATTAGCTGAAACGCAAAAGGATGGAGTAGGGCTGGCTGTTATGATTCACATCGACCGGCATCGGATGGATCGGCGTTCAACGATTGGGGACTCAACATCTTCCTTGTTACTTGTGTCTGCATCGTTATCAGCAGCGCAGGTTGAAGCCCTCAGGCCATCTCCTTGACGGAATAAGAATTCACGTTCTGGCGCTTGGACAAGAGGTTGGCTGCATCGTTGCCGATAAAGCGTTCAGCCCCGGAATCAAACTGCAGTTTTTGGTTGCCGACCCTGTGGGCGATGTTTCCCATGTGCATGACAGTGGTGCTGCCATGTGCCAGCCCAACATCAGCGTTGGGGCGTTTGCGATTGCGGATGCAGTCAACAAAGTTTTGCTGATGCTCCAGATCGGGGTGTCGACCGTACTGCTCCTCCACCACCTTGCCGCCCGAGGTGAAGACCTGCCAACCCCCACCGTGGCGGCCGAGCATCATGTTGTCTTTCGTGCCGTAAAACTCGATGCGCGTGGCACATTGCGGCCAGTACGGGAATTGGTCGCCGGAACGAATCTTACCATTAATTTTGCTCATCGCATTGGCAAAGTGCGAGTGCTCAAAAGTCATGACAAATTCAGGATAATCGTAATGCAGAATCTCGACGTCGGGTACCTCGCCATCGTCACCCTTGTGTTGCAGGCGTCCTCCAGAGGCAGATACCGACTTGGGCGTGGCCGGGTCCCCGAGCGCCATTATTGTAAGGTCAAGTTGGTGGATGCCGCAGTCGGCCAGATCACCGCCTGAGTAGTCCCAAAAATAGTGCCAGCCACCATGGAAAATTTTGCTGTGGTACGGACGCGTCTTGGCCGGGCCTAGCCATGTCTTCCACGAAAACCCACTTGGTGCCTGGCCAGGCGCTCCCAAGTGGAACGGTCCACCGCCCTTCAGGTTGAACACCTTGACCAGACGAATGTCGCCGAGTTTGCCGGACTGAATGTAGTCGCGGGCGGCGAGATTGTACGGTGCGCTACGATTCTGGGTGCCCACCTGTACCACGCGTTTGTATTTGCGGGCGGCCTCCACGAGCTTGCGGCCTTCCCAAATGTTGTGGCTAAAAGGTTTCTCGACGTAGACATCCTTGCCCGCCTGACAAGCAAGAATAGCTGCCGGCGTATGCCAGTGGTCGGGTGTAGCCACGACCACGGCATCAACGTTCTTGTTGGCGAAAACCTCCTCCATGTGCGTGGCGAGAAGCGGTTTGTGGCCGCCCTGTTGTTTGGCGATGAAGTCGGCAGTGCGCACCAGGCGTTCCTCGTGGATATCACAAATCTGGGTGCAGACAACATCACTGCGCGAAGCCAAGCTCGAAGTGACCTGTGTGCCGCGGCCTCCGCAGCCAACCAGGGCAACTTGGACACGGTCATTGGCGCCGAGCGCTTTGCCAAGCGAAGGGAAACCTATCACGGTTGAACCCAAGCCGGCCTTCAGGAATGTCCTGCGTTTGATGGGATTCATATACCCGAATCTTAACAAGTCGGCCTTTGAACTGCACCACTTTACTGATTGCCCGTTTTAGGCAAAGACGGTGAAGTTTCGCTCACGCGGTGTTTGGGTTTCTTGGCAACCGTCGGAGGGTATAGATTCGTAAAGGTTTGCTTTCCTCAACATGGACGGAATAAGGGTTCACGTTCTGGCGCTTGGCCGGTTGAACTAAATCTCGCGGCCGACCGACTCGGCGATGGGAGCCAATTCGTCAATTAACGCGGCGAAACCCTCCAGGTCGATCTGTTGTGCGGCGTCGCTGATGGCCTCGGTCGGGTTCGGGTGCACCTCGACGAGCAGCGCGTCGGCACCCACTGCAACCGCGCCTTTGCACATCGAGCGCACCAGCGATGCCTTGCCGCAGCCCTGGCTGGGATCGACGACGATCGGGCAGTGCGACTCAGCCTTGACGACGGCCACCGCGGAGAGGTCGAGCGTGTTCCGCGTGTAATCCTCGAACGTCCGGATGCCGCGCTCGCAGAACAGCAGGTTCGGGTTGCGGTTGGCCAGGACGTACTCGCCGGCGAGCAGCCATTCCATGATGCGCATCGACATGCCGCGCTTGAGCAGCACCGGCTTACCGGTCTTGGCAGCGGCGATGATGAGTTGAAAGTTTTGCGCGTTGCGCGTGCCGATCTGCAGCATGTCGGAGTACTCGGCGACCAGTTCGGCCTGATCCTGCGAGAGCAGCTCGGTGACGATCGGCAGGCCGGTTTCTTCGCGCGCCTTGGCCAAAAGCTTGAGCCCCTCCTCGCCGAGCCCCTGAAACTCGTACGGCGACGTGCGCGGCTTGAACGCCCCGCCGCGCAGCATGCTCGCGCCGGCCGCCTTGACGGCGTGCGCGGTTTTCATCAACTGCTCTTCGCTCTCGACGGAGCAGGGGCCGGCCATGACCTGGATTTTTTTGCCGCCCACGATCACGCCGCCGGCGTTGACGGTGGAGCTCTGCGGGTGCGCCTCGCGGCTGACGAGCTTGTGGCGTTTTTGGATCGGAGTAACCGACTCGACCTGCGTCCAGGCGTTGAGCACCTCGAGGTCGCGGTGCGAGTGCTCGTCGCCGATCGCACCGATCACCGTGCGGGCGACGCCGTGCATGACATGGGGCCGGTAGCCGAGTTTTTTGATTTCCTCGACGACGGCGTTTTCCTCCTCGGGGGAGACGTTGTTTTTAAGTACGACTATCATTTTTGTTTTATTATTTGCACCGGGGGAAGCGGGCCTGGGACAAAAAAAGCCGCAGGCTTGGCTGCCTGCGGCTGGGTAAATTTTGTTTCAGTTCATCAACAAATTCCCAAGACACGCAGACGGCGCGGGCTGGTAAACCAATACCAACCGCTAAAAAACCCGAAAAACTGCGTCCCTTGAAAACTCACGGCGGCGGAGCGTATCAAACGCCGCTTGGCTGTCAATCGGTTTTCCGCCTGGCTAGGCGCACTTTTATTTTGCCGCCGCATCGGCCGTTAGGCACATTGCCCCGCGACATGACTCCTGCAATACGATGGTTCATTATCGCGGCAATTGCGCTTCCGGCAACGGTGGCCTTCGCCAAGGATAAGCCGGACTTCAAGCAGTACAAGCGCATCCACCAAAAAGCACTGAACCTGATCCGCACCGGCAAGGCGG
>JASLKI010000023.1 GCA_030747575.1 Verrucomicrobiota bacterium
CGTGGATTTTAATCGTGCGGGCGTGCCGCTACTCGAGATCGTTTCCGAGCCGGATATGCGGAGCGCCGACATGGCTTACGAATACCTGAACGCGCTGAAAGAAATTTTGATTTACGGTGGCATCAGCGACTGCGACATGGAGAAAGGCATGGTGCGCTGCGACGTGAACATCAGCGTCCGTCCGATAGGTGCTGAGGAACTCGGCGTGAAGGTGGAGATCAAAAACATGAACACCTTCAGCGGCATGCGGCGCGCGATCAATTACGAAGTCCCTAGGCAAATCGAAACGCTCGAAAGTGGCGGGACGCTCGTACAGGAAACGCGTCGTTGGGATGATATCGCCGGCATCACCGAAAGCATGCGAACTAAGGAGCAAGCGCACGATTACCGCTATTTCCCCGAGCCTGATATTATGCCACTCAAGCCGGGCGAGTCTTGGCTGTCGGAGGTGCGCTCGCACATCGTCGAGCTGCCGCTCGCCCGTAAACAGCGCTTTGTTCGCGACTACGGCGTTCCGGCGCAGGACGCCGATGTGTTTGTTGCCAACGTGCCGCTTGGCAGTTTTTTCGAGCAAGCGGTTTCCGGGGCGAAGAATGCCAAGTCCATCGCAAACTGGGTGATCAATAATTTGCAGGCGCGCCTCGTCGAGACCGGCACGACGGTTGACGAATTGAAATTTGAACCGGCGGCGATCCGCGAGTTGGTCGGGATCATCGACGCCGGCACCATCAGTAACAAAGGCGGACAGGAAGTGTTCGCGGAGTTGTTCGAGAATGGCGGCGCGCCGGAGGAAATCGTCGAGGCCAAGGGCTTGGCTCAAGTCAGCGACAGTGTCGAACTCGACACTTGGTGCCAAGCGGCGATCGACGCCAACCCCGGTCCGGCAGATGACGTTCGCAACGGCAAAGAAAATGCAATCAACTTTCTTAAAGGCCAGGTGATGAAAGCCAGTCGGGGCAAAGCCAACCCGCAGGTCGTCGGCGAAACCTTGGCCAAGCTGTTGAAAAGCTGAGCCATTTGCGGCATTTTTTTTTTGAGGAATGATCCAAAGCCCTACAATCGGCCGTTTGCAACTCACCGTTTTTCTTTTTGCGCACTTGTCTCTAGCCCACGCGCTCGGCCAGTCGGATCAAACCACAAGACCGATCGAAGAAGCCCAACTCAAGGAAACGAGTGGTGAGGTGTATTTTTATGAGGGAAAGTCGTATACCGGTTTGGTTGTGAAAACACATCCCAACAAAAAGAAAGCCGAGAGCTACTCGCTAAAGAACGGGAAGCTTCATGGTGTCTGGAAGGGTTGGGATGAAGAGGGTAACTTGGTCGGTCAAGCCGAGTATAAAAATGGCAAAATTCATGGAAAGTTTCTCCAGTTAAGAAAGACTGGTGGTCGTGAGTTTGAGGTGAATTATGTTAACGGAGTCGAGAACGGGGCCTTTAGACGATGGTTCGACGATGGGAAACTTTGGGTTATTGAAAACTACCTGGCTGGTAAGCTTGATGGGGTCAGTACAACTTATTTTTCCGACGGGAAAATCCAGATTTCTGTCGAGTATCTCGCCGGCAAGAAACATGGCCTGGAGATTCACAGATATGAAAATGGCCAGCCAAGATGGGAAGCTGTTTATGAGGCGGGCAAACTAAAATCGAAGTTGCGCTGGAAACGAGACGGCACACCGTCGGGGCAAAATCCGCCTAAAATACTTTAACATGAATATGTTACCTTCAATGAAAACAAGTCGAGTTATAGTTGCACTGGCATTGGGTTGCACAACTCTGCCATTTGCAATGGGCGCGGAGACAGCGCTTGATCGCTACGTGGCCAAGCCGGATTCGGCTTACGAATACAAGTTGATTTCCCAGCGCGAGGGGGATGGTTGTACCACTTACATTCTTGGTATGACATCGCAGGAATTCCTGACCGAGAAGGACGTTAACCGCACGTTGTGGAAGCACTGGATGATTGTGGCCAAGCCGCATCGCTTGAAGCACGACACCGGCCTCATTCTCATCACCGGCGGCAGCAATGGGGGCGACCCTCCCACTAAGGGTGACGGTGCCATGGCTCAGATTGCTGCCAAGACAGGTTCGGTCGTCACCGAGCTCAAGATGGTGCCCAACGAGCCGCTGCAATTTGTCGGCGAGAATCGCACCCGAACCGAGGACTCTCTCATCGCCTATACGTGGGACAAATACCTGCGAACTGGGGACGATCGCTGGCCCGCTCGCCTGCCAATGACCAAGGCGGTTTCGCGCGCGATGGATACCGTTACCGATTTCCTCGCCAAGCCGGAGGGCGGCGAAGTGGTCGTGGACAAGTTTGTCGCCGCCGGCGGATCGAAGCGCGGCTGGACAACCTGGAGCATCGCCGCGGTGGACAAGCGCATCGTCGCCATTGTGCCGATCGTCATCGACATGCTCAATGTTGTCCCGTCGTTCAAGCACCACTACCGCGCCTACGGTTTTTACGCCCCGGCGGTGGGGGACTATGTGGAGATGGGAATCATGGGCTGGCAGGACACACCCGAGTACAAGCGCCTACTCGAGATCGTCGAGCCGTACGAATACCTTGAGCGCTACACGATGCCAAAATATTTGATCAACGCCTCAGGTGACCAGTTTTTCCTGCCGGACTCGTGGAAGTTTTACTACAAGAATTTGCTCGGCCAGAAGCATCTTCGCTACGTCCCAAACGCTGGGCACTCGCTTGACGGCTCGGATGCCGTTTACAGCCTGGCCGCCTATTACAACGCGATACTAAACAAAACCAAGCTGCCCGAGTACGATTGGGACGTGCAGGAAGACGGCTCAATCAAGGTGACCACCAAGACTCGCCCGAAGGAAGTTTTGCTGTGGCAGTGCACCAACACCGAGACGCGGGATTTCCGCATCGATACCACCGGGAAAACCTGGACGAGCAGCAAGCTTAAGCCGGTGGGTCGAGGCACTTACGTGGGCAAGGTGTCCGAGCCAACCAAGGGCTGGACGGCGTTTATGGTCGAGTTGACTTACGCTGAGCCGATCAAGCGCGGTATATCAACCAAGCGTGGCGGGCGGCTTGGCCAAGCGACCGGGCGCGTGGGTGCGCCGTTCAAGTTCACCACCGGCGTGAACGTATTGCCGGAAACGATGCCATTCGAGTTCAAGGACATGCCGATCCCGAACCGGTAGCGTCTGGCCAGGTACGGTTTCGCTCAGCCCTTGACGCGGACGAGTTTCATGATGCGTCCGTCCACGTTCCAGTCCTGCACGTAGAGGTTGCCGTCTGCGTCCCAGCCGGAGCCGTGTGTGCCGCTGAAGACGCCCTCGATCCAGTCCGCCTGTTTCACTCCGTAATTGCTGCCCTGTTTGCGATCCGGATTGTGGCCGAGCACCGCCATGATGGTGTTGGTTTTGTCGAGGATGACCACGCGCCCGTGCAGATCGGGAACCGAGACGTAGTCGCCCTGCACGGAAACGGAAGTCGGCATACCGAGGCCGCCTATGACTTCATTGATGTATTCGCCCTCGAGGCTGTAGTGTAGCAGGCGGCCGCGGGGCTGGTGGTTGCGGTCGCAGATCAGCAGGCGGTTCGGCTCGTAGCGGGTATCGAGCGTCATGCCGTGCGCGGTGTTGAACTGCCGCGGCCCGTTTCCCTTGGCCCCGAAGTGCTTCAGGTATTTGCCGGTCTTGTCGAAGATGAAAATAATGTTACTTGCATAGCCGTCCGAGAGAAAAATGTTGCCGTCGTCGGACACCGTTATGGCGGTTGGGTTGAACGGCTTTGCAGCGAGCCCGGACGCCGCAGGGAAGGGGAGGCGCAAAGCGACCTTGCCGTCGGCGGCGTTGAACTTGATCCCCTCAGCGTTATTGTTTCGAGCACCATAAAGGTATTCGGTGGCATCCTCGACGCGAATCTCGATGTCGTGCAAGTTGGTATACGGTTCGCCGAGAAATTCACGGGCCACCTTTCCGTCCGGTGAAAAAGCGATCACACCCTTGCCGGCGCTGGTGTAGATAGTGCCGTCCTTGCCGACGATCACGCCGCCGTGTGTCGGGCCGATGGCGGACTTGCCGTCTGCGGTGAGCCCCCAGCCGGCCACGGTGTCGAACGTCATCAGTCCTGTGCCCATGCGGACTCCGGTAGGAGATTCCGGCTGGTTGTCGTGGTGATGGCCGTCACTATCACCCTCGGCGTGATGATGATCGCCTTCGGCATGACTGTGATCGTCATCGTGCGAGTGATGATGATCGGACTGGCCGCAGCCTGCCAAAAAAAGGATAGTGATAAGGAGGGTAAAAAGAAGCTTCATAGCGCGGGAACTCTCGCCACACTGGAGCCGCTTGGCAAGCCGTTAAAAATGCTGAGCTTCACTTTTCCCGGGGCCATTTCTGAAATGGAAGAGTGGTTGACTGGGTGCTTTCCTCGTGGAACTTTTTCCATTTGGCGCGCTGATCCAACTTGTCCTCCCAGGTGGCACAACCCTGGACACACAGGAGGACCCATAACATGGCGACACCAATAAGCATCCTGGCCGTGCCTGAAAAAAATAATCTGTGATGTCTCATGGGCTTCAGGTGAAGAGTTTTGTGTAGGCCAGGTGCACGCCGATCACTAGGAAGGCGAGGAAGGAGAGCCAAAGCATGACGTCCCAAACCTTGCCGGCACGGAGTCTTGGATCGCTTTTTTTGTAGCGGAAATAAAGGACCGAAAACCCCAACATTGGTAGGAGGATGGCCTGCATGGTGCCTGCCGTAAGGATCAGCCAAATAGGCGCGGGAAAGACTGTGTAAATGGTGACAGCAATCGCCGGCAGGACCACGCCAAGGCCTTTCACAACTTTTTTCTTTTGAGCCTCATTCAGTTTGGCAAATCCGAGCACGTTGACAGCGTCTGCGGCCAGGCGCGATTGCGCGGCGAGCGCCACATAGAAAGTGGAGAACAGGACGGCAAATGCGCCGAACAAGAAGATGCCCTGAGCCGCGGCACCAAACACTGGGGCATACATCGCCGAGAGAGTCTGGATGAGTTCGGATTTTTCCGGCAGCAATTCGGAACGCCCGAGGATGGCTGCTCCGAGCAAATAAAAGGCGATGGTGCAAAAGGTGTACACAATCATGGCGCCCCAGGCATCCCACTGCATCACCCTCAACCAGCCCCTGGCCCGGTCAGTCCAGGAGTCGGAGTCGTCCCTCGGGCCGATCCACTTTCCGTAGCCTTTTTCCAGGCACCAATAGGGATAGGCGATCAGTTCTGCGCCACCAACACCGATAATGCCGAACGTGGCCAGAGCGGTCGCGAGTGGCTTTAACTCCGCCGTTGGTTTGGGGATGTGGAAGCTTAATCCCCTGACGATGTCGCTAACGGAAACCGCCCAAGCGTCGTGGGTTTGCAGCGCAAACAGGTTTACAATGGTCACCAGCGTAAAGGTCACCACCATGAAAATGCAAAATCGCTCAATGAAATTGAAGTTGCCCCAGACCAAAAGAACGATGGCGATCAGCGTGAGTATGCCGGCCCAGTATTTGTGGTCGTAGGCAACAGGAACCTGCTCGATGGTTTCAAGCGTGGCTGTGAGACTGGCAATCTGCTCGTTGAGGTTGGCCAAGCGCCCCGCGTCGGTTTCCGCTTGGTTCTTCAACTTGGCCTGGGCGACTTCCAACTGAACCTTGGTTTGGACGTACTCGTTGTATATCCGGCCCTCCTCGGTGAGCGGGACGCTGATGGACATCGCCTGGCCAACACCGCCAACAATGCCGCCCTGTTGGGCGACGATGGAGATGAACAGCAGAAACCAGTACCAGATGATCCAATTGCCGTTGAGGATACGCGGGCCAGGAACCTCGTTGAGGGCGGCGAGTGAGGTTTTGCCTGAGGAGATGGTGTAGCGGCCAAGCTCGATCTGGGTGAACACCTTGATGATGCACCCGAGGATGATCAGCCAGAGAAAATCGAAGCCGGCTTCGGCGCCGGTACGTGTAGTTGCGATGAGTTCACCAGAACCCACGATTGAGCCGGCGAGGATCATCCCCGGGCCGATGTTCTGGAGGATGCCCAGCTTGGTGGTGGGTGCGGATCGAATGTCGTCTGTTGGGTTTAACGCCATGCCTCTGTCCAGTCTGCGGTTTTTACCTGGCTTGCGATGTGCCACTCAAGCATCGTGTGAAGCAACTGATCTTTTTGCTCCTGATGTGTGGAGTTGTCCCAAAGGTCGTTCACTTCCCCCGGGTCGTTGTTCAGGTCGAACAATTGTCCGTACGTTTCGCCAAGAAAATGAACCAGTTTCCAGTCGCGACTGCGGATCATTGTCATGAAGTCGCTGGTGGTGAAGTTGCCGTCTCGCTGTTGTTCGGCAAACACAAATTCGCGTCCTGTCCATTCACCGCCGTCCAGCGCCGCGGCAGGGGAGATGCCCTCGAAGGTGTCCGGCACGGGAGCGTTGGCCCAGTCGAGAAGCATCGGCGCGAGATCAAGCGACTGCAACAGGCCATCAAGCACGCGCCCTCCGGCAAAGCGCCTGGGCGCCCTGATGATCAACGGCACCCGGATGACCTGCTCGTACATCGTCCATTTTTGGCTGTGTCCATGGTCGGTCAGGCAGTCGCCGTGGTCTGACGTGAACACGACAATCGAATTGTCGAGGTAACCGGTCTCCTCGAGAGTGTCGAGCAGTTCACCAATCTTCTCATCGATCATCGTGAC
>JASLKI010000024.1 GCA_030747575.1 Verrucomicrobiota bacterium
AACGAAACGACAAATCCGCAGCCGGACACCTGGACAAGTTGCTCCAATCCAGCGCCAACCCGAAGGCTCGTTTGCACGCGCTCTGCACACTCGAGGGCCTTGGCCAGTTACGGGCAGAACACGTCGTTGCCGGTATGAGTGACCGGCATCCGGGCGTCCGCGAACACGCCGTCCGCGTCAGCGAACCACTGCTGCGTTCCGATCCCGGTGACGCGCTTGCCCAAGTGCTGCGCCGCATGGTTGACGACCCAGAGATTCGCGTCCGCCGCCAACTTGCCTTCTCTCTCGGCGAATGGAACTCCCCCACCGCAGGCGACTTACTCGCTCGCTTGGGCAAAACCTCCGCCGGTCAACCGGATTTGCAAGCCGCCATCGCCTCGTCCGCCGTCGGGCGTTCCACCCAAATACTCGATCCGTTGCTTGCAGAGCAGCAAACCGGCAGAACCACCAAGCTGACGACAACCATGCTGCGCTTGGCCGCGATTGAGGCCGAAGCCGACGACGTCAAACAATTGCTTCAACGTTTGACTCGCGATGCGACACAACTGGAGCCGTGGCGCATGGAGGCGTTGTCCGGGTTGCTGACCCACGCGCGAAAGCGGCAACTGCCGCTGGACGAACTGATGGCAGACGCGAACCTTGCAAAAACCGTTAGAGCAATGGTAGCCAATGCCGACGCAAAACCAGGCGAGCGGGCCACCGCGCTCGAACTGCTGTGCAGTTTGCCGAACAAGTGGGAAGGACTCGACTCGCTGCTCGCCGAGCAACTTAGTGCCAACGCGCCAAGCGAGTTGTTCGAAATTGGCATGGAGGAATTGGCCAAGCGCGACCCGTCGGCAACGGTGCTTTTGGGCAACTGGAAAAGTTATTCGCCGAGCCGCAAAAACCGTGTACTCCAGCAATTGGTCGGCGCTAATCGTTCCACTCAAAGCCTCCTCGCTGCCATCGAGAGTAAACAAATATTCGCCAACGAAATCAGCCCGGTTTTCCGCCAGTTTCTCACCACCCATCGGGATGCGAAAATTCAAAACCAAGCGCTCCAGCTACTTGGCCACCAAGCCAACGGGCGCGACCGACTCGTCGCCGAGCACTTGTCCAAGGTCAACCAACTCACCGGCTCGACCGCCAGCGGTGAGACGCTTTTCACCACGCACTGCGCCACCTGCCACAACCTGGGCGGTAACGGCAACACCGCCGGCCCCGACCTCGCCTCGCTAGGTGACAAAACGCCGCGCGCGCTGCTTACCGCGATTCTCAACCCCAACAAGGCTGTCGAGGATCAGTTCGTGATTTACGCCGTCACCACGAGGGAGGGAGCGGGGCTCGCCGGCATGATCACCCACGAGAGTGCCAACAGCATCACGCTGATGGACTTGACCGGGCAACAACGACAACTGCTCCGTACCAACATCGCCACTCTCTCGAGCCTTGGCCGTTCACTCATGCCGGAAGGACTCGAACTGGTTTTGAGTGACCAGGATCTGGCCGACTTGCTCACTCACATCACCACGACCGGCACACCGCCGAAGCGCCAAGCCGGCAACACTCCCGTGCTCGTCAAGACCGGTAACGACGGGGCGCTGCTGCTGGGCGCAGCCAGCGCGGAGATTTACGGCGATACACTTTTGTTCGAGGAGCGATACGGCAATCTCGGTTTTTGGCGCTCAGCCAACGACAAGGCGGCGTGGACGCTCAACGCGAAATCGGCCGGTGAGTACGAGGTTCATTTCGACTGGGCACGAGACGGCGACAGCACGGCGAACCATTTGCGCCTGCAAATTGGCTCCGCCGAGTTGCTTGCGCCGGTCAGCGGCACCGGCACTTGGGACGACTATCGCGAAAGGAACCTTGGCACAATCCGGCTTGAGAAAGGCCGGCAACGCGCCGTCATCAGGCCCGCCGGCGAACTGGATGGATTTCTGTTCGATCTGAAATCGATCCGCCTCGTGCCCAAGGGCTGAGCGGTTCAGTCGATGCCTTTGAAACGCACCGTGCGCGTGTCCATCTCACGGCCGGTTGGCTTGGCTAAGCTCCCGTACAGGTCCGGCCGCCGCGACTGAATCCAGCGCATACCGACGTTCATCGTCAACTGCTCCGCCTCAAGGTCGGCGATAATCATTTTGTCGGCGGACACCCACGTTTCCGCGAGGATTTCGCCGTAAGGATTGAAAATCATCGCGTTGCCGGTTCGCACTTCGTTGCCGTCGATGCCGACGCCGTTGCTGAAAATGAGAAACATCCCGTTGTCATGTGCCCGCGACGGCAGCCATCGCAGCAGCCACTCGCGGCCTTTTGAGCCGTAAAACTCTGCCTCAATCGCCTCTGGGTTTTCGTGCCGCGCATGCCACAGCGCTTGGTCGATGACGCCCATGCAGCGGGGGCTCGGAGTTCGACAGCCGCCGGTCTGGTGCGGCGCTATCAAAATTTCCGCTCCCTTCAACGCCACGATCCGGGTGTTCTCAAACAGGTTGTTGTCGTAGCAGATCAGGATCGCCGCACGGCTGCCGTTGGGCAGATCGAACACCGTGAACTCACTGCCGCTGGCGACGTGTTCATTGACGAAAGCGTGCAGCTTCCGGTGACACACCGTCCGCCCATTCGGCATCGCCACGACATAACTGTTGAACATCTCACCTTCGTCGCTGATCTCGAGCAGACCGGCGCCCAAGCTCAAGTTGTGCTGTTTGGCCAAACGCAACAACTCCTGGGTCGTCGCTCCGTTTGGCACCGACTCGGACAGTTCGAGCAACTCGTCGCGGCCCAAGTTACGCAGAAACCAGTATCCGGTGATGCACATCTCCGGGAACACCACCAGCTCGACGCCCTGCTCTGCCGCCTCGACGGTGAAACGGCGCACCTTCTCGAGGTTCGCCTGCTTGTCGCCAGGCGCATGCTCGAATTGTACGGAAGCAACTTTGGTATCCTTCATCGAAACTCAGCCGATCTCGTTCAACCTTCTACTATTCCAAGTCGTTTACCTTGGCCCGAAAACCGGGCTTGGTGTCCATTAGGATTTCAAGAATCGCCTCACGATCACCCGGGGAAATATGCTGAAAGTCTCCACTCAAGTCCTCTCCACGCAGCACCCGAATCAATCGCGTTTCGACATGAGCCAACAGCGGTGCTGGCAGTTTATCAAACGACTTGGAATAAATCAGGAAGCTGCAGGGATAGCGAAAGATTCGTCGCTTAAGATCCAAATCCCGCAGCGACCGACCCTTGCTGTCCCTCGGCCCAAGCGACGAAAAATGCCGCGCAAACCCGGATACCCCTTTAATGGGAGATTTCAGTTCAAACTCGTCGCAATACAAAAGGTAGCGAAGCAACTTGTCACCGGCGGAAACAACCCGGTTTCGTGTGCTTCCGGTCTCATAACCCACCGGTCGGTCCAGCGCACGATTCATGATCTTCTGATAGTGGACTGCATGCCGACAATCGTACGAACCGCTGGTGATCAGGTTGTGCATCTGCGATTGGTGTTCCAGTACCATCAAGGCCACAAGATCGCTGTTCGGCTCCAAGTACGGTTCAACCCGGAACAGTCGGCTCAAGTCGGTGATGTTCGCGCCCTTCTCCGGATCGAACGGGTTAGTGCGGTCCACCCGGGAAATGGCGTTGCCACGATGCCGCATTTTGCCGTGAGTCCCAGAGACGTACCATCCGCCAAAGCGCTGCTCGAACGGCGTCGAGTGATCCGTAGTCGTGGTGCCAAATCCGAAATGCGGCCGCCCATCGTCCGCCGCGAACACGGACCGAACCAAATACCCCGGCACCCCCTTGGTCTTTGAGGATGCATGGCACGTCAGGCAGTCGCCCTGATCGCGAACAATCCGGGGGGGGCCTATTTTTCTCTGTTTTAACGTGTAAAAGATTCCGCCCTGCACCGGATCGACCGCCGAGAGTTCAATCACATCCCCATGCTGCACCCAGCCCACATAAGTGTCGTCATTGAAATAAATTGCCCTTGGCCTCGCGGGCGTAATACGCCGAATTTGGAGGCTCGTCTTGGAGAAAACAAGTGTTTGCGACGAAGCTGGAACATCAAGCTGCCTGAGCACCGAAGGCAGCCATCCAAGTTTCTCATCCCACTCGAGGCTAACGGTTCCGTCCGCCAGTTTTTGCATCAAGCGCTGAACGCGGTCGTGAACAGGAGTCGTTTTGTAATTGATCGGCTCCCTCTCGATCTCCAACAGCCCTGCCGCCAAAGTCGAGTGAAGGACGAACAACCCAACCACAAAGACACCCAACCAACTCCACGAACGGGAGGCGTTGCAAACTAGTACATGACTTCGGGGCTTCACCTGCTTGAATAAATCGACGCCAAGGGCTTTTAAACAAAGACGATTTGGAGAACAACCACAATCAATGTTCCGTAATTGCCAAAAACACACTTGACCAAGTGTACTGCGCGGTTGCCCCCGAAGGCCGATGGTGCTTCAATCCCTCCGATGTCAATCGTGAGCAAAGTTTCCCGGATTCTATTTGTGACTGCCGCCGCTGCGGCTTCGCTTGGCCAGGCGCGGGCGGAGCAGGAGCAGCCCAACATCCTCTGGATTACCAGCGAGGACAACGGGCCGCACCTTGGCTGTTATGGCGACTCGTTCGCGGTCACACCGAACCTTGACCGCTTGGCCAAGCGCAGCCTTCGCTACACCAAGGCCAGCTCGACAGCGCCGGTCTGTGCCCCCGCACGCACCACGATCATCTCCGGTATTTACCCACCCGCCACCGGCGCCGAGCACATGCGCAGCATGACCCGACTCCCTGTTGACTTCAAAATGTACCCAGTTTACCTGCGCGAACTCGGCTACTACTGCACCAACAATTCCAAGGAGGATTACAACCTCGAGAAAGTTGGTAACGTCTGGGACGAGAGCGGTCGCAAGGCGCATTGGAAAAACCGCCCCAACGGCAAGCCGTTCTTTGCCATCTTCAACCACACGATCAGCCACGAAAGCCAGATCCGGAACAAGATCAACCCCGCCGACCGGATCCACGACCCAGCTAAGGTACGCCTCCCTACCTACCACCCCGACACCCCGGAGGTGCGCAAGGACTGGGCGCAGTACCACGACCGGATCACAATGATGGACAAGCTCGTCGGCAAAAACCTTCGCGAATTGAAGGAAGCCGGCTTGGCCGACGACACGATTGTCTTTTACTACGGCGACCATGGTTCCGGCATGCCACGCAGTAAACGCTGGCCTTATTTCTCCGGGCTGAACGTGCCGCTGATCATCCATGTGCCGGAGAAGTTCAAGCACCTCGCCCCGCCGGAATACAAAACCGGTGGCACCAGCGACCGGCTCGTTGGTTTCATCGACCTCGCACCCACCCTTCTCAGCATCGCCGGCTCAAAAGCCCCGGCGCACATGCAGGGCCATGCGTTCATGGGGCAACAGACGGCGCCCGCGCAAAAGTTCAGCTTTGGCTTTCGCGGCCGCATGGACGAGCGCTACGACATGGTGCGCACGGTGTTTGACGGACGCCACATTTACATCCGCAACTACATGCCCCACAAACCGTACGGGCAATACCTCGATTATATGTTCCAAACACCCACGACGCGTGTTTGGCATGACCTCTATCACGCCGGTAAACTCAACGCTGCGCAGTCAATATTTTGGCAGACCAAACCGTCGGAGGAACTGTACGACCTCGAGGCCGACCCGGACGAAGTCAACAATCTCGCCACTTCAAAAGATCACTCGGATGTGATGAAGCGCATGCGCAGGGCTCATCGCAGCTGGGCTGCCGAAGTCCGCGACGTCGGCTTTCTACCCGAAGCCGAAATCCATTCCCGCGCTGGAAATGATTCGCCATACGAAATGGGCCACGACGACAGCCGCTACGATTTTAACGCCATTTTCCAGGCCGCCAATATCGCTACGCGCAAAGGCAAAAAAGCCACCGAACAACTACCGGGACTCATAAAAAACGACGACAGCGCCGTGCGTTACTGGGCTGCAATGGGCTATCTTATCCGCGGCAAAAACGGCGTGCGCAAGGGCCGCGAATCATTGGTCGCCGCGCTCGAGGACAAGTCGCCCAGCGTCCGGATTATCGCTGCCGAAGCTCTGGGCCGTTACGGCAGAAACATCGAGGCCAAGCGCGCGACCAAGGTGCTGATGCAATACGCCGACCCGGCGAAAAACGGTATCTGCCTTTCGATGTACGCGCTAAATGCGTTGGATGTCATCGGCGAACACGTCAACCCGCACAGGGAAGCCATAGGCAAGATGGCGCGCATCGATCCGAAGGCCAATTCCCGAATGCGCAACTACGCGAACCGCTTGATTGGCCGCATCCTCAGCGACTCAAAGTAGCCAAGCTCTTGGCCAAGAAGACATCGCCATACCGTTAACCCACATCGGTTTTCCGAAGCGTCACTCCGCTTGAGAAGCCGGAAAGGGGATGAGCGACCTGTTCAACAAAGCCGAGACTCCAAATCCGCTTTTCCCTGCCGAACGGGTATTCAGTTGCCTCAAGCACTAGGACAGGAGGGCGTTCCATGTGACCCTCATCGTGCGGGACGGCGAGTTAACTAGCTCACCACCTTTGGGGCACGCCCAAATCTCAGAACCAGCCATGGGATACCAAACAATAGAAACGCAGCCAACTTGAACGCACCCATGAGGAGGTAATTCAGCATCTTCGCGTCATAGGTGAACTGCTCCATCCTGACCTCCTCGACCCCAAACATCGCACCGTGGATAATGACCATCTGATCCACAGCAATAACAATTCCGAATAGCCAAAGTAACAGGATACCAATGGAGATCAGCAACGCCCGTAGGCAAAACTTCTCAACCGCTCGATAGCACTCATTTGAAGAATCATACATGAGCAAACGCTACACCTTACCCAAGCGCTAGCAAGGGGAAAAGCGATACTCAACCTGAAGCCCAAAGACTACGAGTCGTTGGTAGTGAGTATCGTCGCTCGCTTCAACTAGCATCCGGAAACCCACCACTTGGCCAAGCGGTGAGTACGATGCACTGGTGAGGTTGTGTGGCGTTGTTGGGCCGTCAAATCGTCAACGGCCGACCGCGCTTTAATCTCAACCCGCGCCTGCCCGATTTTGTGCGGAAGCAGTTGATATAAATCACGTGTAATGCCACGATGTGCGGGGTGTGGTATTGTATTGGCATTTTGGCTTTGCTGCTGGCGGGCACGACACAAGCCGCCAGCGGCGATGCTGCACTCGCGCTTTTTAAAAGCCGCTGCGTCAAGTGCCACGGCAAGGATGCCAAGGTGAAGGGGAAGCTGAATCTGCTGGAAATTAAAACGGCGGCGCAGCTCAGTGGGGATTTGGAGCGGTTACAGACTATTCTCGAGGTGCTAGACGTAAGCGAGATGCCGCCGGAAAAGGAGCCGCCCCTAAAGCCTGAAACGCGCGTGGCGGCGGTGGCTGACCTCCAAAAACTCCTGCGCACGGCTGGGGCTGACTTTGCGCCGACGCCTATTCGGCGTATGAACCGTTTGCAGTATAATAATGCTGTGCAGGATTTGTTCGGGCTCAAGGTTTCGGTTTTTCCGCTGCCGGAAAAAATGATGCGCGATCGATCGGGTTATTTTGCTAAGGCGTTGGGGCCGCAGAAAAAAATGCCTGAAAGGGTGACGGTGAGCAGCCGGCCCTTGGGGAAATCCGGCCTCATCGAGCCTCGGCTGGCGGGGGTGGGGCCGTTCCCGCAGGATCCGCGCGCGGAGCACGGGTTTGACAATCGCGGCGATCATCTTTCGTTGTCGCCGTTTTTGTTGGAGGCATTTTTCAAGCTCAGTCGCCGGATTGTGCAGAGCCCCAATTTCGACGGGAGTACGGTGGGGATTTGGCGGGAATTTTTTGTCGCACCCGCGGCGGATGAGGTGAAGGACGCGGTGCGTGCACGGTTGCGCAAATTTATGACCCGAGCTTTTCGCCGACCCGTGACGGAGGCGTTGCTCAATCGCTACACGGAGCACGTGCACCGGCAAATCGATTCGGGCGTGGGCTTCACCGACGCAATGAAGGAAGCGACCTCGGCAGTCCTGTCTTCACCACGGTTTTTGTATCTGTACGACCGGCCAGCGGTCGCAGGCAAAACAGAGCCGCTGGATGACTACGATCTCGCCTCGCGGTTGTCTTTCTTTTTGTGGAGCAGCATTCCGGATGACGCATTGCTACGGCTCGCGGGCAACGGCGAACTATCCAAGCCGGCGGTGCGCGCGACGCAGGTGAATCGGATGCTTGTCAGCCCGAAGCTCAAACGCTTTTGCGACAGCTTCCCGTCACAGTGGCTGCAGCTCGACCGCATTGTTTCCGCCGTGCCGGATGAAAATAAATACAAGGATTTCTTTTACGCGGCACCCAACTATCGCACCACGATGGATATGATGATGGAGCCCTTGCTCTTGTTTGAAACGGTACTCATCGAGAACCGGTCGATTTTGGAATTCATTGATTCGAAATACGCCTATCGTTCCGGCCGTTTGCGCAAATGGTATGGCGATACGCCGGCGGGGAAAATCGGCGGGCCGGTGACGATGCAGTTCACGCGCCAGCCCGTAACCGATCGACGTCAGGGCGGCGTGATTACGACCGCGGCGGTGATGACGATGACTTCGGACCCGGATGAAACCAAGCCCATCACGCGCGGCGCGTGGATTGCCGGCGTGATTTTCAACGCGCCACCCGAGCCGCCACCCGCCAATGTGCCGCCACTGGAGAAACCCAAGGCGGCGGATAAAAAACTGACAATGCGCGAACGCTTCGCCGTGCATCGCGAACGTGCCGATTGCGCCGGTTGCCATTCCAAGCTCGATCCGCTCGGCTTCGCGCTGGAGAATTTTGATCCCGTCGGCCGCTGGCGCGATGGCTACGAAAACGGCAGCGCGGTGGACGCCTCGGGCGTGCTCTTTCGCAGGCATTCTTTCAAAAACGTGGTGGAATTTAAGGACGCCATCCTCGCCGAGAAAGACCGCTTTACCCGCGCCTTTGCCGGCCACATGCTTTCCTACGCGCTGGGCCGTGGCCTCACGCCCGCCGATTCGCCCGCGCTGGATCGCATCTCCGCCAAGACGATCGCCGATGGGTACCGCCTGCAAACGCTCCTGCACGAGGTGGTGCAAAGCGCGCCATTCATCAACAAGCCGCGTCAAGAAAAAGCCTCGGCAGAACAACCAAAAAGCAGTATCAAAACAACACGATGACGCACACATCACGACGCGCATTTCTGCACGGACTCGGCGGAGCCGCCTTGAGCTTGCCGTGGCTGGAAAGTCTCGGGCTAGCGGCAGCCAATCAAAAGCCCGCCCAACGCGCAGCGTTTTTTTATGTCCCCATCGGCGTGGTGCGGCGCGGCTTTTTTCCCGGCGAAGCCAACGGCCCTATCCCAAAATTTACCTCGGACCGCAAAGCGCTCGGCAATAGCGCGCGCATTCCCGTTGGCGTGCATCCGCTCACGCTCACGCCCACGTTGCAGCCGTTGGAAAAAGTGAAGGACAAAGTCACCCTCATCACCGGGATGGATCGCACTTTCCAGCCCGGCACCGATGTACACGCGCAATGCGCCTCGTGCTTCCTCACCAGCGCCGGCACGTTCACGGTGAGGCAATCGCCTTACCCGCAGGCGCGCACGCTCGATCACATCCTCGCCGAGCAACTAGGCACGAACACGCCCTTCCGCACACTGGAATTTAGTAGCAACAGCCATAAGGACAATAAGGAATCAATTCATTTCGATAACGTCTCGTGGTTCGGCACCGGCCACGTGGCGCCGAGTATGCGCGACCCGCGCAAGGCGTACCGACAGTTGTTTGGCACGCACGAGTTTCAGGCGTATCGTAACATCACCGACCTCGTGCTGGAAGACGCCAGCTCACTCAAACGCCAGCTTGGCCACGCGGATCAGCAGAAGCTAAGCGAATATTTTGACTCCATTCGTTCCATCGAAAAACAGGTCGACCGCCTTGAGCGAATGAAAAGCGAGCTGACAAAAGTAAACCTCGCCGAGCCGGCCGAGGCCCATTTGCCGCGCGGCGAATACATCCGCGTGATGGGCGACCTCATGGTCGTCGCCCTGCAAACCGGCCTCACCAACGTAGCCACCTTTATGGTCGGCCCCGAGCGCTGGAACACGCCCTACCTTTTCGAAAGCCTCTTCGACAAACCGCGCAGTCACCACGGCATGTCGCACAACCAAGGCAAGTTCATCGACGATCTGCTCAAGGTCGACCGCTTTCACGTCGCGCAATTTGCCTATCTCGTTGAGAAGATGGAAAAAATAAAAGAAGCCAACGGCACCACGCTGTTGGACAACACCATTTTCACCTACGGCTCCGGCCTCGGCGATGGCGCCACGCATCAGTACAGCGCGTTGCCCATCGTGGTGGCCGGTTCCGGCGGCGGCAAACTCATCACCGGCAAGCACCTCAACCTCACCGAAGCCTCCGGCCCCGTGCCAAAGGAAAACGGCAAATTCGTACAGCCCAAACAAGGCCGCCCCCTCGCCAACCTCTGGCTCACCCAAGCAAAAGCCCTCGGCCTAAAACTAAACCGATTCGCCGAAAGCACCGGCGAGGTCAAGCAGTTGCTCGCTTAGCGGTTAAAGCACGCTCTCCAAGCCAACCCGATGATAATAAGGCCCAAGCCGGTGAGCCAGATTTCCCAGTCCACAAAGAACGCCAGGGTAAGGCACGCGGCCAAGCCTAGGTATGCCGGCCAAATCGGATACAACCTCTCCCCGGGTTTCATCCGAATCGCGCAGAGGTTGGTGATCGCGTAGTACACCAGCACCGTGAACGCGCTGAAGCTCCAAGTCAGTTTCACGTCGTCGACGCACACCCCCACCGCAATCAACACCGCCACCCCCACCGTGGCCACCGCGGGCACACGGGTTGATTCGCTGATGCGCGCGGTCGCCTTTGGCAAATCGCCGTGCCGACCCATCGCCAGCACAACGCGCGATAAGCCAAGCACGAGGTTTAACAGCACACTCACCATCGCC
>JASLKI010000025.1 GCA_030747575.1 Verrucomicrobiota bacterium
TGCTGCCGCGCATCGACTCGTTCGAGCCGGTCATCGGCCCGGCGCAAACCATGGTCATCATTCGCGGTGCCGGGTTTCACAAGATTTTGTTTTTGAAATTCGGCACCGGCGTGGCGGTGTTCGAGCGCAGGTCTGCCGGCGAACTGCTGGCGCGTGTGCCGTCGAACGCCTCGACCGGCCCGGTGTCGATCATCACGCCCGACGGCGAGGTGGCCAGTGACGCGGTCTTCACCGCCACGGCCCCTGGCGACCTGCAGATGACCTCGGCCGCGGCTAGCCCGGACTACCGGCCTGATCAGCCTGTGCAAATTAACAGTCGGCTGGTTTTCTTTGGGCCAACCGTGGCCACGCAGGTGATGGTGACGAACCAACTACCGGCCGGTGTTACGCTGCTCTCGGCTAAGCCAGAGCCGACGCAGGTGCTCGGTAACGGGCGGATGCTGGTGTACGCGCTTGGCCAAGTGGAGCCGGGTGCTGCCGTTGATTTTGAGCTCATGCTGCTGCCCTTGGCCAAGGGACAGTTCACCAATGTCATTCGCGCCACGGCGTACGAGGGCGATATCGTGCCGATCAACAATGGCGCGATCGCCCGCTTCGTGGTGTACAAGCCGGGCGACATCCGGTTGGGCATCAGCGTTGATCCGTTCGGGCACACGTTCACGCTGAGCTGGGTGGAACTCGGCCTGCCGGTGACGGTAGAAACCGTGTCGTTCCTGCCCAGCAACAATTGGCGTGACTTGCCGTTCGAGCCGTGGACCGTCGGCGGCCGAACCTTTGTGACCCTAAAAAAATTCGGTTTCCAAGCCCACTTTCGCCTACGAATGAATCTGGACGAAAACTAATGGTTTCGAGGACAATTCAAGTCTTTGTCTTGATCCACAAGGCAAAAAAATCTTAGTTTGCCGACGCGGAAGGGAAGTTATACCAACAATTGTTTGTGTTTTGTCGAGGTGATGCTGCTGGAAAGTTGGTCGTGGCGGTCTGAGTTTGTCCAAGGTCGTGTTATGTTATTGTGTGTTGAAAGACCGTTGCCAGAACGTACCACTCGATTACGAGATGAACTATACACAAGACAGACTTGTCTGTTACGGATAAATGCCCACCCGAATTTAATTCCAAGATGAGCATAAAGAAAATTTCTGACAATGTTGTGAATGTGATTTGCATGAAGTGGGGGGATAAGTTCGGCCCCGAATATGTCAACCGTCTTTACGGAATGGTTGCCAGAAACCTGACACTTAATTTCCGATTTATCTGTTTCACAGAAGATCAAAAGGGGATTCGCCCTGAGGTGGAAATCCAACCGCTTCCTGAACTTGATATACCGGAAGGTCTACCGGAGCGGGGTTGGATGAAGTTGACGTTGTATGCGGAAGATTTTGGGAATCTTTCCGGCCCAACGCTTTTCCTTGATTTGGATGTCGTCATAGTTGGTAGCATCGATTGCCTGTTCGAATATGAAGCTGAATTTGCAATCGTCCATGACAAGCATCGACCAGCCAGAATGATCGGAAACTCTTCCGTGTTTAGGTTTGAGATCGGGAGATATCCGCACATACTCAAGAATTTCACGGATAATTTCGTAGAGATCAGAAAACAATTCAGGCACGAACAGGCTTACCTGTCTTCTGAAATTCGAAAACTGGGGATACTGAAATTCTGGCCTGATGATTGGTGTCCGAGTTTTAAATACCACTGTGTTCCCTCCTGGCCCAAGTCGTGGTTCCAAACTCCCCGGATTCCAGAAAACTCAAGGGTAATCATCTTCCACGGGAACCCCAATCCACCAGGTGCCCTGATCGGGGAGAGTGGGAAATGGTGGCGTCTTATTCGCCCATCCCCTTGGCTTGAAAAATATTGGACAGAATAGCAATATGTCGGACCATCCGTTCTTAAAATTTCGCGTGGAAGGACCCGGATCGTCTTCTTCATCGCGCAACCCAAATATACGAAATGAATAATAACCCCAAGTTGTACTTTCAATATATGTAATGCTCGAAATCGGTAATGATGTATCCAGCCCCTTTGGTACCTACAGTCTTAGCCCGCTTCGGAAAGTTGTCCTTTCAATCGCTTGACTGCCTCGATGAAAGTTGTCGACTAGGAAACCGGCGAAGAGATCGTTCAAGAGAAGAAAGAAAAGTTCGAGTAATCTCTTGGCCTGATTTTCTTTCCAACGCCTCCGAGCATCTGGTCGTGGGCGTTTTTTTGCTTCTCGATCGGGAACGGAGTGTGTAATGGTTTGTCACACGTCAAAAGCCTCCCTCAGCTTTCAAGATTGTCAGGAGTGTCGCCGAACGGATGGAACCACGTTCTGGTTCACGCCGCTGGTCAGTGATGAGGGCGCAAAGCACCTGTTGAAAACGCTGCCGAACCCCCGCTTTGACGACCCTGACCCACAAGCCACCTTGCTGAAAAAGGCGCGCCAACGCCTTGTCACCAAGATCAAGCCTCATGGCGTGGATGGGACCAGCGCAGTCATCAAAATCTTTCCGCTTCGAAACCCCATTTCGCGCCTGAGACACCGTAAATACGCCTATACCGAATTTATAAACTACTCCAAGGCCCAAGCCCGCGGCATTCCCACGCCAAAGGTTTATGCCTTTTGGGAAAATCGCAAGTTTGGCCTTGTGAATGGCTCGGGCGTGTTGATTGAGTTCCTAGAAGGATACAAGAACATCCTCGAGATATCGAAGGAAACCGATATCGATTACCAGCAGGCCGCATTGGTCGCCATTCCCGCCATTTGCGTGATGTATGAAACCGGTGCCTTCAATGCTGATGGGCGTGATGAAAATATCTATATCGCCAACAATGGCGCCAGACCCGAACAGTTTAGCATTATCGACTGGCAATATGCCGGTTTCAGCGCGCCTCGCTCCGATTGGTTGCTGGAACACCTTGTGGCCTATTTCATCCGCAAGGCGCCTGAACGAGATCAGAATGGGTTGCGCAATGTATGGACTGAAAAAGTCAGACAGGCCGCAAATCACCCAGCATCCGCTGACGAGTTTCAGTCCCGCATTGAGAGGTTGCTCAAACGTCCCCCCTCCACAAATCAACGCATTGCCATGACCCCCTTGGAGTGAGATCGCTCACCATGTCAACGACACAAGCCCGCCCAAACTTTTGGCACAATTTGGCCCTCAAGACGCGGTTTGCACATGCACGCCTTAAGAAAGGCACCGTCCGCTTCAAGACCAGTAATCTGGCCTCGGTCTATGCTGCCTATGAAGAACGGGGCATCGCCTATGTCGTGTTGCGGTGGGCGGCCGAGGTACCGATGGAGCAGTCCGAAGAAGAGGGTTACACGAAAGACGTGGATCACCTGATTGCGGCCAAGGATGTGTTGGCCGCGCTGGATGTTTCTTCGGCCTATCCGGGGAAGATTAAGTGCGATTACTACTCAGCCGAAGGGCGCTCAGGGACATCCTATAACGGGATGCCTTACTATCAACCGGAGCGGGCGCTGTCGATTCTGGCCCGCCGCAGCCGCGATCCGCGTGGGTTCTATCGCCCTTGCCTTGAGGACGAGTTTTTCGCGTTTGCCTATCACCTTTGCTATCATAAAGGACATCGGGCAGGCATTCCGACAGGCACAGACGTTGCCCCCGACACAGACGCCACACGCGACTATCTGGCCGAATTGAAACGGCTCGCAATCAAGGCGCAGCGCAACGATCTTCCCGAAAACATGACGCTATTGGGCCTGCATCACTATCTGGTACGGAACAAATGGGGGATGCCTTACGACCTCATGCTGCGCTGGCCCGACAGTCATCCTTTCATGGAAGCTCTCATCTGTTTTGAAGAGGCCGCGATGGAGGGGGATTGCCCGCTTGCCAAAGACCTGACCATCATCGTTCTTCGCGATGATTGCGATAGCCCCGAACTGGAAGAAATAGCCCGTAAAAAAATTGCTGAACGGTTCACGATTAGGCAAGAGATCCGTCTGGATGGGGCCGCCCGCGCAAGGGTGATTCAGCGGACACGTGGAGGAAACTGGAACGAAAAAGGGAGGGAAGAGACGATAGGGCCGACACTTGCTTTCCTGTGCCGCAATGCACCCGAACCTGGCCCACTGCCCGACAATATGAGCGCGGCCAAGGTCGCCAAGCGCTACCCGCAGGTTCATCACACCGATGTTCTAATCAAACGTGCGATTCGGGCGGCCATTAACAAGGTGGCTCCGACCTCATTCAGCAGGGCTGCAATCCACGCAACAGACAACCCGATGGAAGCTGTCAAAACCCTGCGTGCCATATTGGACGATAAGGCGCGAGCTTTTCTGGAAGACTTCGCAAAAGGCCCGCGATAGGCGGATTACTCTGGCAGTTTGGCCATCTTCGCAATGGTCTTTGCAGTGACGATGGTGTTTTGCCATAAAATGATGGGTTCCTCTGAATTACGTCGTCTCCTTTCTGCGGTTGATATCTTTTCTCAGGCAAATTCACTTTCAAGCCTGGAATAATCGGGGGGGATCCGACAGAAATACGAACCCGGTTTCCTGACATCGCACAAGTGACTACGCTTCCTGGTGAAAACCCGTTTCGTCAACTTACGTCGGCCGATTTAGAATCGGGCAAATACGCTTCATTGACACAAATTCCTTTCTCGTCGCATACACTTGTGGTGCCCGACAGCGATCACACAGCTTTGGTAAAACAGCAAAACCCAGATTCTCGGCAGACCCGACTAATGCGAAAAAGGGCAACCAACCGAATCCTTTTCTCCTTTTGGCATTCTCCAACGGTTGGGCAACACGTTCAACGGACCCGTGATTATGGGCGGAGGAACCAGATTGCAACGGAGTTGCGCAGAGCCGATAGCGCATGGAATGCGCTTGGCCAAGCGGGCGATGCATTATTCTCGAAGCCTAAAAAGGCCCCGAAAAACAAGCGAAAAAGTTCAAAAATGGGGTTGCAATGAGAGTGGGGAGCGAATACGTTGTGCGGCCCCAATTTCGGGGCAGTCTTGATTTTGCAGGCTAATTCACTTCAAATCTCTGCGAAATCATCTGTTTTACAGTCATGGTTAAAATTCGTTTAAGGCGTTTCGGAAAGAAGAACACACCGGTTTACCGCGTTGTGGTGGCAGACGGTCGTTCGCCGCGTGATGGCAGGATTATCGAGGAGATCGGCACGTACGATCCGCTGCTCAAGAACAACAATTTCACCCTGAACCTCGACCGGGTTGATTACTGGCTCGGCGTCGGTGCCCAGGCGTCGGACACGGTGCACTCCTTCATCAAGAAGGCCCGCAAGGGTCCGGTGGAAGCGGCCGATGAAGAACCGGCGTCTGAAGCCGTCGAGGCTCCGGCAGAAACGGAGGCGCCACCGGAACCCGCAGAAGCCGCTGCGGAAGTTGGCGTGGCGGAGGAACCCGCCGCTGCGGAGGCAACGGAGCCGGAAGCTCCCGCTGCGCCCGAGGCATCCGCCCCTGAGGAAGCGCCCGAGCCGGAAGCACCCGCTGCCGCCGAAGCTGACGCGCCCAAGGCGGACAATTAAACAGCATGCAGGCTTTTTTGGAACAGGTGGTCAAGGGTCTGGTCGATCATCCGGACGCGGTGGACATCACTGAGGTCGAGCAGGAACGCGCGACGGTTTACGAGTTGCGCCTCGACCCGACGGATGTCGGGCGAATCATCGGCAAGTCGGGGCGGACCATCAACGCCATCCGTTCCCTGATCCAGGCTGGCAGTGCCAAGGCGGGCAAGTTTACCCGGCTGGAAGTGATCGACGAGAAGGACGACGCCGCGGACGAGTGACCCGGCGTCACCCGGCCCTGATGGCCGGTGAGGATTTTTTGGGCAGCCATGAAAATTGATGTGCTGACCTTGTTCCCGGGAATGTTCCCGGGGCCGCTGGATGAGAGTATCATCAAGCGGGCGTGCGAATCGGGCCGGCTTCGGCTCGGCATCCGTGACCTGCGTGATTACACGCATGACCGTTATCGCAAGGTCGATGACCGGCCTTTTGGTGGCGGGCCAGGGATGCTGATGAAGCCGGAGCCGTTGTTTGAGGCGGTGGAGGCGTTGCGTGGCGAGAAGACCCACGTGATCCTGACCAGCCCGGCGGGGCGGCCATTCCGGCAGGAGATTGCCCAGGAACTGGCCGGCGAGGAGCACTTGCTGCTGGTTTGCGGCAGCTACGAAGGTTTTGACGAGCGGGTGCGCGAGTGTCTTGCTGATGACGAGTTGTCGATCGGCGACTATGTGCTGACCAACGGCGCGCTGCCGGCGATGGTGATCATAGATGCTGTCACGCGGTTGTTGCCGGGCGTGCTGGGCGATGACGAGAGTTCGGTGGACGAGTCGTTCAGCGATGGTTTACTTGAGTATCCGCAATACACGCGGCCGGCGGAGTTTCGCGGGATGAGCGTACCGGAGGTGCTGCTCTCCGGCGACCATGCGGCGATTGAGCGGTGGCGGCGGGAGCAGGCGCGGATGCGAACCGGGCAGAGGCGACCCGACCTGCTGGAGTGAGTTTTTGCCGGGAGACTGGCGGTGTGAGTATTAATCGAAAGAGAGTAAAATGAATCAGGAACTTTTGAACAAAGTCGAGTCGGCGCAACTCCGCAAGGAGTCGCTCGAGTTCAACGTGGGCGACTCCGTCAAGGTGCACACCAAGGTGGTCGAGGGTGAGAAGGAGCGAATCCAGGTGTTCGCCGGTCTCGTGATCGGCCGGCGCGGTCATGGCATGAACGAGACCTTCACCGTCCGGCGCATCAGCTACGGCGAGGGTGTCGAGCGTGTGTTCCCGGTTCACTCCCCGCGCATTGACAAGGTGGAGGTCGACCGGCAGGGCAAGGTTCGCCGGGCCAAGCTCACTTACCTGCGCGAGCGCATCGGCAAAAAGGCTTTGGCCGTGAAAGCCAAGGACGTCCGACGCCAACAGAAATAGCGTTTCGCGAAGGGTAAACTTTCCTACGACGGCGAGGCATTGTGCCCCGCCGTTTTTTGCGCTTGGCCAATATTTTGCCTTGACTGGCAGGTGAGGGAAGCCCAACATTTTCCCAACTGATCACTTATGAATGCGAATCGCCATATCCCCAAACTACTGTTGTCGGCACTTTTTTTCGTCGGCTTTACCACCCTGAACGCACAACTCAAGGACGGCCTGGTTGCCTATTGGCCTTTGGACGAGGTTCAGGGCAGTAAGACACCGGATTTGGTCAACGGCTACGACATGGAGTTGACCAATCTGAGTGCTGAGGATGTGGTTGAAGGGAAGATTGGCAATGCGTTTTCGTTCT
>JASLKI010000026.1 GCA_030747575.1 Verrucomicrobiota bacterium
ATCATCAACGACGACGGCATCCAGTCGATCAACGCCTTCCCGATGCATCCGCGCAAGGCTTTCTGTATTTTCGAGTACGTTTACTTCAGTCGACCCGACTCCATCATCAACGACCGGGGCGTGTACGGAGTGCGCGTCAACATGGGCCGTGAGATGGCCAAGGAAAGCGCCGTCGACGCCGACCTCGTCGTGCCGGTGCCGGACAGCGGCAACTGCGCCGCGCTGGGCTACGCGCTTGAGTCCGGTCTGCCGTACGAGATGGCGTTCGTGCGAAACCACTACGTCGGCCGCAGTTTCCTACAGCCGTCGCAACTCATCCGCGACTTCAACGTTCGCGTGAAACTCAACCTCATCAATGAACTGGTCGAGGGTAAGAGGGTGGTCATTGTGGATGACTCAATCGTCCGGGGCACCACGAGCAAGGCGCGCGTGAACAATCTCAAGGAAGCCGGCGCAAAAGAGGTGCATATGCGCGTGAGTTGTCCGCCGCACATGAACCCCTGCTTTTACGGGATCGATTTTCCTGACAGCAAAAAACTGATGGCGGCCAACCACTCAATCGAGGAAATTTGCGACTACCTCAACGCTGACTCGGTGGCATACCTGTCGCAGGAAGGCATGGTGAAGGCGACCGGGTTGCCGAGGGAAAATTTCTGCATGGCCTGCTATGACGGTGACTACCCGGTGCCGTTCGACCCGGCGCTCGACAAGCACATCATGGAGCAGCGACGCTCCCGCGTGGAGAGTATCGGCGAGGCCCTGGCCAAGGACGAACTGCAGCCCCGGCTGCTTTGAGCCGGCTTGGCCAAGCGCTGGCTCAGGGTGCTTCCGGCAGCCAAACGGCCAGGATGCGCAGGCCGAAGAAAATCCAAATCACCGCCGCCAGCGAAATGTAAGGCCCGTACGGCAGCCGCGCCGACCAGTCGCGCCGGCCAATCGCGATCAGCCCCACGCCGACCACCGCGCCGACCACCGCGCTGGCCATCAGCGAAAACAGAGCGCCCTGCCAGCCGACGAACGCCCCGATGGCCGCCATGAACTTCACGTCGCCGAAGCCCATCGCCTCGCGCGGGATGACCAACTCGTCCGACTCGACCTTGATGAACGGCACCGTCTCCGGGTCAAACGACTCGTCGCCGATGAGCAGCCGCTTGGGAGACAGTGCGACGTCGATATTCATGTGGCAGCGGTCGACCAATTCCAGCCGCTTGGCGTGAAGCCGGATCGTGTCCGAGTTGCGAAAAAAGATTTCCTCGAACGGCACGACCTCGCCCGGCAGGTGCAGCGCCGACTCGGTGAACGTCGCTGACTCGCCCTCTTCGAGTGGCACGCGAACCTTGCCGAACAAAAGTTTGCCCAGTTGCAGCACGGCAAACACCGAGCCTGCGCCGACGAGGATGCCCAGCCCGCTCGCCATCAGCGATTCGGCCGGCCTCGTAACGTGGTGCAGCGCCGGCAACCCTGCCGATACAATGAAGCCCACCGCCACGCCGCCGAGCGTGATTTGATCCGGGATGATGAAATGCTCGAAGTCGATAAACGTCGCCGCGATCAGCCCCGCGAGCACAAACCCCCAAGTCACCGCCAGCAAAACCCCCGGCGTGGTTTGCGCTCCGAACGCCAGCCAACTCGCAAGAAACGCCAGGCCGGTGAGCAGCTCGACGCCGAGGTAGCGCGGTGAGATCGATGCGGCGCATTGGCGGCATCTGCCGCGCAGCCAAAGCCAGCTGACGATCGGGATATTCAGTCGCCACGGGATTGAAAAGCCGCACTTGGGACATTGAGACCCCGGCTTGGCGAGGCTCAAGTCGAGCGGCATTCGGTGAATGCAGACGTTGAGAAAACTGCCGACCACCGAGCCGAAAACGAAGAACACAACGCTCCAAAATACAAACGGAGCGCGAGTCCAAAAATCCAGCATGAAGTCACTCATCACCGTAGATGTGCGACTCGAGCGCGGAGCGCATCACGTCGATGGGCGCCGGTTGGCCGGTCCAGATTTCCAGCGCCTTGGCTCCCTGCCAAAGCAGCATTCCCAGTCCGTTGGCGGTGCGGCAGCTGGCGTTGGTCGCCCTGGCCAGGAGCGGCGTGAGTGCCGGTTGGTAAATTATGTCGAACACCGCCGGCGCATTGGCCAGGGTGAACTGCGACTCGTCGAGCGGCAGCGCGTCGGCTGGCTTGAGGCCAAGCGATGTGGCGTTGAGCACAAGGTCGATTTTGTTGGCGGCGTTTTCAGGGTAACCGACGGAGGCCTTGGTTTGCGGGAAGCGCCCGGTGATTTCGCTGGCCAGTTTTTCGGCCTTGGCGACGGTGCGGTTGACCAGGTGCAACTCGGCGACGCCCTCGGCGGCCAGCTTGAGCGCAGCCACCCGGCCCGCGCCGCCCGCGCCGAGGAATAACACCCGCAGCCCGGCCAAGCTCAAGCCAAGGTCCTGCTGCAACGCCAGCGTGATGGCGTCAGCGTCGGTGTTGTAGCCCTTGGCACGAATCCCGCCGGCGGGCGGATCGGTGAGTTGGCCAAGCGGTGTCCAGTCGCCGGAGTCGTTTTTGGCCTCGAAACAAATCGTGTTCACCGCGCCCCAAGTCGTCGCCGACTCGTCGAGTGCATCGACCAACTCGAGCGCGAGCAGCTTGTGCGGGACGGTGAGGTTGAGGCCGACGAAGTGCATCGCCCGTGCGCCCTCGATCGCTTGGCCAAGCGCGTCCGGGCTGACCTCGAAGGCGAGGTAGCGCCAGTCCAGCCCCAGCTTGGCCAAGGCGGGATTGTGCATCGCCGGCGAGCCGGAGTGGCGGATCGGCTGGCCGTACACCGCGCAGAAGCGCGTGGCGGCGCTGATCGGATTTTGGAACAAGTCGTCCACGCGCGAAGAGTAGGAACGCCCTCACCCGGCGGAAAGGAGAAAAACAGGCCAAGCCGTTGGCCGTTATTGCTTTGCAATCGAAGGGCGAAAAGCGTACTCAAGGCGCCCCCTGCACGGGGAGGATCGGCCGGATTGAACGCCGGCACCGCATTTTGGACTGCTTCAAACAGAGAGGGATGGTCGGCTTGGCCGCCGTTGCGTTGGCGCTTGGCCAGGCGGTTTCTGTGCAGGCCATCGATCCGCAGGAGTTATTGGCGCCGATCGTCGGCCCGGTGGTGATCCTGCCGCATGTTTCGCTGTCGGAGAGTTATGACGACAACGTTTTTTTGATGAGCGACGGGCAGGGAAAGATTGATGACTTGGTAACAACGCTCTCGCCGGGCATCGGCCTGCAGTTCGGCGAAAACATCCTCGACAGCAACTACATCGGACTCGACTACACAATAAGCCAGCAGTGGTACGCCGAGAACAGCGAGATCAACGCCGAGAACCACGCCCTGACCTTCGGCATCAATTACCTAAAGGAGGGCAAGTTCACATTCACTGGGGGCGACATGATTCGTTTGGACAATACCGTGTTGAAAGGACGTGAGAGAATTTTTTTTACCGATTTGGCTAAAGGCTCACCGGAAAGCGCAGGCATCCTCATCGAGCGCAAGTCGTTCAATGACCAATACCGTTTTGAATACACGATCAGTCCGAAAACCAGCGTTTACGCTGCCATCTCCTACAATGCCTCCGATTACAGTGAGGAACCTCACTACTTCTATCAGGATGTTTTTGGCACGCGCATACCGTACTCCTTGTTTGATGTCGCCAACTGGAATAACACGGTCGGTTTTGGTTGGCAGGCTTTTGCCAAGATCAAGCTCTACGGAAGTTTCTTTTACGGTATTTCGATGGTCGAAACCAACTTGGAAAGTATGGGAAAACGACCAGACTCGGATTTTTTTGGCGGGCACATCTCT
>JASLKI010000027.1 GCA_030747575.1 Verrucomicrobiota bacterium
TCGTTGACGTCGTGCAAATGGCCGTTGGTGACGAGCAGGTCTTCGTAGCCGTCCAGATCCACGTCGAGGAACACCGGCTGCCAAGACCAGTCGCTCGCCTCGACGCCGGCGTAGCGGCCCACCTCGGCGAAAGTACCGTCGCCACGATTCCAAAACATCGTGTTGCGCGCGACTTGCAGGCGCTTGCCCACACCACCCGGCAACGGGGGCAGCGGGTTGTTGGGGCTGCTTTTCATCAAGCGCGTGGACGCGTCTCGGCTTAGCATCTCGACCACGAAAAAGTCGGTTTGGCCGTCACGGTCAATGTCAGCGAAGTCCGCCCCCATCGAGGCGTAGGCCACCGAGCGCACCGCCTCCGGGCCAGCCTCGCGAAACTTCCCGGCACCGTCATTAAGCCAGAACCGATCCGGCGTCTGGAAATCGTTGCAGACGTAAATATCCACAAAGCCGTCACCGTTGATGTCGCGCATCTGCACGCAAAAGCCGAAGTCGAGCGGCTGGCCATCGGCATGGACGAATCGCCCGGAACCCCATGGCACACGCTGAAACACGCCCAGACCGTCGTTGAGATAAAAGGCGTCCGACTCACCAAGCTCTATCAGCTTGCCGTCGACAATTTTCAGACGACTGGCGTGTTGTCCGGTCACAACTGACTTGCCGTCCACCTGCCGTACAGCAAACGACCCGCCATCGCGCAGCAGCGCCAACTCGCCGAAGTTGGCCACGTACAGATCGAGGTCGCCATCGCGATCCACGTCGCCCAGCGCCAACGTCGTCCCGGATGTGCGGCTCACCAAGCCGGCCTTGGCCGTAGCGTCGGTGAACTGTCCCTCACCATCGTTCAACAGGCAAAGCGTGCCCTTGCGGAAAGTTGTCAGAAGCAGGTCGAGCGAGCCGTCGCCATTCACGTCGGCAAACGCCGCGCCGCGCGTCATGTGACCGGCTGCCGCCGCGCCGTTGGAGTTGGGCGTCCGCTGAAAACGCCAGCCGCCCTGGTTGAGATACAGTTCGTTGTCGCCTTCGAGTCGGCAAAAGTAGACATCACACAGTCCGTCGCCGTTGGTGTCGCCCAGCGCCACGCCCGAGCCGTTCGTCAAGTTAGAACGCCGCGCCAATGTAGCCCGAGACACGCGATTGGTGAACTGAATGCCAAGCGCAGTTGTCGCGAGTTGGGTGAAGCCGACCTGCCCCTCCTCCGGCAGTATAAGCTTGGACAGACGATGCCCGGCCGCCTCCTGCCACTCGATCCCCCTGGCCAAGTCGAAAGCACCCAGCAGCAAAGCAAGTGGCAATACCAATATACGACGCAACCAAATCACGCGCGAAACTTAAAGCCGCCCGCTGTTGAAGCAAGGGTCATTTGACAAATAGCTCTAGACAGTTGGTAACCAGCCGTGCAGCCTGCCTCTCACCTCTCATCACCTCTCATTTACCATGGAACAAATTACTATTATCACCAAGGATTACCACGGACTCACCGCTGACATCACCTCAGCGCTTGGCAGTAACGACATCAACATCGAATCACTTGACGCAAAGAAAATCGACGACATTGGCTTGGTGATGCTTCGGGTGAACCAGTACGACCGAGCTCTGAGCATCCTGCGCGATGCCGGTTGGAACGCCATTACCGAGGACGCACTGCTGGTCCGCGTTAAGGACGAGCCCGGCGCAATCGCTCACTTGGCCAAGCGCTTCCAGAACGCCAATCTGCACGTGAGAAGCATGCGGATCGTCCAGCATCACGGCGATTGGGGCGCGATCGCCGTCAGTGCCGAACCGCTCGAGGAGGCCAAGGCGCTGGTGAAGGATGAACTTTTGACTAGCAGTACCGGCGACTAGAATGGAGGCCTGTCGTTCGCCCGACGCGTGAAGTTGAAGCGGATGAAGCGGATGGGCAACTGCGACAACACCATCCCGCAGAACATTAGCAAGCAGCCACCCAGTTCCCGCTCGGTCAATTTTTCACTCAGGATCAGCCAACCGGCGAACACGCCGACCACCGCCTCCATCGCGAAGATGATCGACGCATGGGTCGGGTGCGCCTTGCGCTGACCGATGATTTGCAGCGTGAAGGCAACGGCGATCGACATCGAACCGAGGTAGAGCGCGGGCAGGAACGCCGCGCGAAAATTGGTCCACTCCATCGGCTCGGCAAACACCGCCACCACCCAGCTTGCCACCGCGCAGACCACCACCTGGCCAAGCGCCAAGTGCAGCGACGAGACGCGGTTTGTGAACCGGTCGATCACCAGCACGTGCGCCGCCCAGCAAAACGCCCCGAAGAACACCAGCAAGTCGCCGTGACCAATCGCCCACTGCTCGTTGCCCGGGTTGAAGCTCAGCAACCACAACCCCACTGTCGCCAGCACCACGCCGGCCCACGTCTGTAAATTCGTCCGGTGGCCCAGCCCCAACCCCATTAGCGGCACGAGCACCACGTACAACCCCGTGATGAAACCGGCCTTGCCCGGCCCGGTCGACTCGTCGCCGATTCCCGCCTGTTGAAGTAACGAACCGAGAAAAAGGAACAGCCCCGCGCTGAGACTGGCCTTCACCCAGTCGCGGGATCGGAAGCCGTTCATCGACTTGCCGCGATCCCACGCCAGCAGGATCACCGCGAGACACACCGCACCGATCGAGTATCGGACGCCGTTGAAGGCATTCGGCCCAAGGTGATCCGAGCCCATTTCCTGGGCCACGAATCCCGCCCCCCAAATGATGCTGGTAGTGAGCAGGAGCAGGTTGCTGCCGAGTTTGTCCCGATTCATCGCGTTTGTCCAAGCGGCCGCGAGAACGTTATCGCTTGACGCCCCGTCTCTGAAAGACTGAATTTGCCGCGATGCATTTTAGGAATACGCTACTCGCAACCGCGCTTGGCCACGCTGCCCTGGCCCAGGCAGTCGATTGGCCGCAATGGCGCGGCCCGACCCGGGACGGCATCCTTCCGGCCAATGGTATCATGCTAACCAAGCTGCCCGATCAGCCCAAGGTGGTTTGGAAAATCAAATCGGGCGAGGGACTGTCATCGCCGGTCGTCGCCGGTGGCACGGTTTTCCATTTCGAAAATCGCGGTGGGAAGGAAACCATAGTCGCCCTTTCGGCTGCTGACGGCTCGGAACAATGGGCCACGGGGTTGGCACCTGTTTTCGAGGATGGCCAAGGCCCGCGCGGGCCACGCTGCACGCCGGTCATTGACGGTGGCCAGGTGTTTGCGCAATGCAGCCGAGGCTCCCTTCACTGTCTCAGCGCTAGGAACGGTAAAGTCCAATGGGAACTCGATTACGCCAAGTTGGGCATGAAGTTCATCGGCGAAAAAGGTCGCGTGCCCGGCGCCCGGCGCCACGGCTTCACCGGCGCACCGCTCGTCATCGGAGGGATGGTTTATGCGATGGTCGGCGGGAAGGGAACCGGTATCGTCTGCTTCAACCGAGCCAACGGCGAAACAATCTGGGGCGCACTCGACTACAAACCCGGCTACCCACCGCCGATCCCAGCTACCATCGCTGGGCGTCAGCAATTCGTTTGCTTTTTCGTCGAGGGTGCGGTCGGGGTCGGTGTGACCAGCGGCACGGAACTCTGGAAAGTGCCGATGAAAACCGACTACGGCCGCCATGTCGCCGCGCCGGTTGTTCATGGGAACACGGTGGTTGTCGGCTCTCACCAAACCGGCCTACAGGGCATCACGATTTCGCTGGACGGCGATGGACTTAAGGCCGAACCGGTTTGGAAAAACATCGAGGCGCAGCCGAACATCACCCACGGCGTGCAGGTCGGCGGCCAATACTACGGCATCGGTGATCCGGCAAAACTTGTCTGCGTCGATATCGCCACCGGCAAGACGGCCTGGAGCGATAACAGTCTTTTCTTCCCTGATCCAAAACGCGCCATGGCAGCGTTTATCGTGATGGGCAAAAATATCCTCACGCTCAGCAGCGGCGGTGAGTTATGCCTCTTCGAAGCCTCTCCAACGGAATTCAACGAACTTGGCCGGACCCAAGCCTGCGGCATCAATTGGTGCATGCCAGCCTACGTCGATGGCCGACTGTTCGTCCGCGACGGCATCAAGAAAAAGGGAGGCAATCTCATCTGCCTCGACCTGACTGATTAAAGACGGGCCTCGAGCACCATGGCGGTCGGTGTCTGGGTCGCGCGTCGAGCGTTGTTGAAGCCGGCTTGGTTCAAGACTTCCGTCAATCGTTTCTGACCGGCCTGGGCACCCAGCGCCAACCCGACGTTTTGCGAGTTGAAGAATTAGAAAAAGAAAACTAACTCCCCGGCTTGGTCGCGGGGATGGTCTGCAAATCTTCCGGCAGATTTTCGGGGTCGAATGTCTCGACCTCCATCGGCAGCAGACACTCCATCGGCACGCCGACATCGACCGCACCGTTCGAGCGATCCACCACCACGCCGACGGCGCAAATCTCCGCCTGATGTTCTCGCGCGATGGCCACGGCCTCAGCAACTCGGCCGCCCTTGGTCACCACGTCCTCAACGATGACTAGCTTTTCGCCGGGCTCGATCTTGAAGCCGCGGCGTAGCACGAGATCGCCCTGCTCCTTCTCGACGAAAATGAAGCGCACGCCGAGTTGCCGCGCCACCTCCTGCCCAATCACGAGTCCGCCCATGGCCGGGGCCAGCACGGTGACCGGCTCGTAGCCGCGGAGTTTTTCCGCCAGCGCCACACCCAATCGCTCGACGCTTGGCATGTGCTGCAACGCCATCGCGCACTGGAAAAACTGTCGGCTGCGCAGGCCGCTGCGCAAAATAAAATGTCCCTCCAGCAACGCGCCGGAGTCCTTGAATAGTTGAAGAATTTCGTCCCTCGTCACGCGGCGATTGAACCAGCCAAGCGCCCAAAGGGAAAGCCAATCTAGAAGGCTGCCCGGTAAATGGACTCCATCTCGGCTTGGCCAACCTCTCGCGGGTTGAAGCTGGCCGTCCACTGCCCAGCCGCCTCCGCAGCCAGGGTGGTCAGCATCGATTCCTCCACGCCACTGGCCCGCAACGTCACCGGCATGTCGGCTTGCTCGAGCAGCTTGCTCAACCGCTTGGCCAAGCTCTCCACCGCCTCGTCGCCCGTCGCAGCTTGGCCAGGTTTCCCGATCGCAGCCAACTCGGCGTACGCTTCGCTTGCCTCGCCCCGCTCGGCGTTGAAGCGCACGACGTGTGGCAGCATCATTCCGACCGCTTGGCCGTGTACGATGTCATACTGAGCCGTCAACGGGTTTGCCGTCGAGTGCGCCGCGCCCAGCATGCTGGCCTCACTCGCGCATCCGGCCAAGGCCGCGCCGAGCAGCATGCTACCACGGGCGTTGAGGTCGTCCGACTGGTTCAGTACCGTGGCAAAGTTGGGCAGCAGCAGCCCGAACGCCTCCTTCGAAAACATCCACGACAACTCGTTCCTTTTTTTGGTGACCGCTGTCTCCACGGCGTGGGCGATGGCGTCGATGCCGGTGCAGGCGGTGACGTTGCGCGGCAGCGAGAGAGTCAGCTCCGGATCGAGAATGGCGATCTTCGCGGCGGCCTTGGTGTCGCCGCAGGCCATCTTATTGTGGGTCTCGATATCGGAAATCAGCGCGAACGACTGGCACTCGCTCCCGGTGCCGGCCGTGGTCGGGATAACGATGAGCGGCTGCATCTCCCGCTTGGCCAAACCGATACCCCAGTAGTCCTGCATTCGGCCACCGTTGGTCAGCAGAAAGTTTGCCCCCTTGGCCGTGTCCATCGAGCTACCGCCGCCAAGGCCGAGGAACGAGTCGGTGCCGGCCCGCTCGGCCAACCGGCGGCATCTCTCCACACAATCGGTGGTGGGGTTCTCAATCACTTGGTCAAACACGATCACCTCCAGCCCGGCGGCCTCGAGAGACTTCCGGACTGTGTCCACGTGCCCGGCGCGGACGATACCGGGGTCGGTGACGAGAAGGATGCGCTTCAGGCCAAGCTCGGCTGAAAGCTCGCCGACGCGCGCCGCCATGCCATTGCCGAAAACCAGGCGTGTTCGCTGCACGTGATCAAACGTGGCCAACGCGTTGGCATGTTCCGGCAGTAATGAAGTGGACATGGTTTTTTGAATCTCTCCCTGAATCGAAGCGCGGCGAACCGTACGTACTACGACCGACGACGGAAAATGGTTACGTGTTCAATTGCCGTCACGCCGCTCGGGGTCATCCTCTACAATAACCGGCTCCACTTCGCCCGGAAAATAAACCTTCACGACACGAAACAGGCCGTCACCCCACTGGCCCTCGCGGAGCAACCAGTCTTCGATGAACTCAGATACGGTCTTGCGGCAGTTCTCCCGAACCACGTCGAGGTGCTGCCCGTCACCGGCAAATTTGCGGAGAGTCGGCGTGATTGCTTTTTCGAGCTTGGCCATTTGCTCATCAGCATTGAAACGCGCCCAGCCCTCTTTCGACGATTTTTCCATACGATCTGTGTGAATCGCCGGCGGCTGGCTCGGCCGAATCTCCGGCGCGTGGACGAAGCAGACATTGTTCGTGACCGACAACTGCCACGCATCGCGCATCCGCAAATGATACCGGTACGTCACCGGCACGCGAATCTCTGTGATCGTCGTGCCGGCATCGACCTCAAACCACTTGAAGCCGTAAGTTCGTTCATCCTCGCTGCGGAACGTCTCGGTCGCCGTGACCTTAGCCAACTCCAGCAGCCCGCCGCGCTCGCTCTCCAGCTTGGGCAGGCTGGCGACAAACGTCTCGGTGATGTTGCCCCGCCGAAACTTGGCCGCCGCGTCGTCCAGCACCTTGGCCACCTCAACCGCTCCCTTGCCCGCCGTCTCGACCAACCGCTCGGGAGTCTTGATGAGGTAAATGAAAGCCACGAGGCCAAGCGCGGCGACCAGCACGATCGCGCTTGGCCAACGCCACTCGGAGATGCCGCTCAGCTCCTTTTTTACCGGCTCGTCACTCATCGGTTATTTCAAATCCACCCCGCCGCAAAGCTGCACTTTGAGACCCATCTCGGCAAGCATTGCCGCCTTGATCCGTGCGCCCCTGTGCGCGGCTTTTTCGCCCGGCGCATAAACCACCTGAATGTGATTGGACTTGTGCCGCGCCATCATTTGATCGCGCGAAACACCCTTTAGCACGGCATGCATAATCGGCCATTGCGGCGTCGTCTCGCGCCAGCGCCGATCGGTTTCCTTTTGCGAAAGTTTTACCACCTCAGCTACTCCGATGTCGCACTGCAGTTCGCCGTCCATCACGAACACCCGGCTCCAGACGATCCAGCCCGGCTTGGACACGCCCTTGAGCGTGCCGCCGCCCAGCCGGAAATACATCGGCGGCTGCCGCTCGCTCGACGCGCCTTTCCAGGCGTCGATGAAATGCGCCGGCGGCGCGGCGCCGGAAATCAAAAACACCCAGACGTATTCACTGCGCCCGTTGATTTTGCACGAGTCGCCCCAGCGCAAATCGTGCAGCGTGTTCTCCGGCGGCCAGCCCAGCTCCGTCCACAGTCGGTTCGTCGCCAGCGCGTCCAGTCCGGCGCACTCATCCACCTCGTTGAAGTGCGGCACCGCGCGCCCGGCGAACAACTCGCGTCCCCGGACATCGCTCACCGGCGGACGATCGACGTTGTTCAACATGCCCTCGGCCAGATCGCTCGCCGGCGTCAAGTCCTTCAGCCCCTGCTGGTACTGGATGCCGATTGTCGCGCAGCCGAACTCGTCAGCAATCCGCACGGCAGCGATATACATTTTGCACTGCTGCAACACCTGCGCCTCTGTGAGATCGCTCGCCTCGTCCGGCCCAAGGCGAAATCTCACGCCCTTATTTTTCAGCCAGGCGTAAACCTTGGCCGCCTCTCCGTCGCTGACCCCGCCCATCGCGGCGAACAGCGCCGACTGGCTCAGGCGCTCCTTGAACAGCCCGGTCGGGTTGAGCAACTCGTCAGGGATGATCGCGTTGTGCATGCCCATGCAGCCCTCGTCGAACACGCCCATGATCGCCTTGCCGTCGCGCAGCTGCCGCCCAGTCGCTTGGCCAAGCCGCACCTCGGCGGACGGCAGCTTGAGCAGGTCGAGACTCCGCACGTGGCTTTGGTCATGCGTCACCCCACCCTCGCCCAGCCATTGCCGCAGGCCGCTGCAAAAATATTTGTCGGTGAACTTCTCGCTCCACAAAGTGCTGTATGCCACGCCCATTTTGGTGAGCGAGCCGTTCAGGTTCAGCATGCCGACGAGGCCCGGCCACGTGCCGCTCCAGTTGGCCACCGTGAGAATCGGCCCGCGATGCGTTGAAAGCCCGGGCAGGATGTGCTGGCTGTATTGCCAAACGCACTCGGCGACGATCAGCGCCGCGTCGGGATCGATCGTGCGAAACACCTCCAAGCCACGCTTTTGCGAGTCGATGAAGCCGTGCTTCTTTTTGCGATCGAACGTGTGGGCGCGTACCGCCGTCCAGCCCTCGGCCTTGAGCGCCTTGGCCAGCGTGGCCTCCATTTTCGATTGCTCCGCCCAGCAAACCTGATTGGCCGACAACCGCAAGTCGCCGTTGGCCACGATATAAACCTGCTTCGCCTTTAACTTTTTCACTCGGCTCATGTTCCGCCACAAAACGTACGGGCGAGCTTGCAACTGGCAAAGTCCAAAATGATTCGCTCCCCCGCTTGGCCAAGCGATATAGTGCCCGCGTGCGCACTTTGATCATCGGATGCGGCTACGTCGGCGAAGCGCTTGGCCAACGGCTGATCGCGCTTGGCCACGACGTCACCGGCATCCGACGCAGCAGTGAACACAACGACCGTCTGGCCAGGCTCGGCATCCGCTCCGTCAATCTCGACATCACCCGCGAGACCGAATTCAGAAAAAAACTCGACGACCAATACGACTGGGCCGTCCTCGCCACCTCGTCCTCGCGGGGCGGCGAGGAGGCGTACAGAAAAGTCTACGGCCTTGGCTCGAAACACGTTGCTCAATGGCTCAAGACAGCGCGCACCCAGTCCGTCGTGTACATCAGCAGCACGAGTGTTTATCAGCAAACGAACGGTGAATGGGTTTCCGAAAATGACGCCGACACCACACAAAACATCACAACCAACATTCTACTGAAGGCTGAAGAGAATATTTTGGAGGCTGGCCCAGCGGTCGCCATCCTTCGGTCGTCCGGGATTTACGGCCCGAGACGCGGCCACCTGTTCCGACAATTTATGAACGGAACCGCGGCCATCGAGGGCGACGGAAAACGATTCCTCAACATGGTGTATCTCGATGATTTGGTGGAGGCGATTATCCTGGCACTTGAACTCGGCGGGCGGCGGGGCATTTACAATATCACCGACGACGAGCCGGTGACCCAGTTAAATTTTTTTAAGTGGCTCAGCGAAACCACAGGACGCCCCATGCCGCCCTTCGTCCCTGAGCCGAACCCCTCCACCGCCAAACGCCGCATCACCAACAAACGCGTCTCCAACAAACTCATCAAGAAAACCTTTGGCTTACTACACAACTATCCGACCTTCCGCGAAGGCTTCACACAGGAACTTGATCGCTTGAACAATGGCAAAACGCGGCAACCGCTTAGCCCATGATTTGGTAGCCGCAGTCGACGTAGATGACCTGGCCGGTGATGGCCGCGCCGCCGTCGCTGGCAAGGAACACGCCGGTCTGGCCCAGTTCCTCGGCGGTGACGTTGCGCTTGAGCGGTGCGTAAGAGGCGTGATGACTCATCAACTTGGTAAACCCGGCGATACCGCGCGCGGCCAGGGTGTTCACCGGGCCTGCGCTAATGCAGTTCACACGAATTTTCTTTTCACCAAGGTCGGCCGCCAAATAACGCGTACTCGCCTCGAGTGCCGCCTTGGCCACACCCATTACGTTGTAGTGGGGAACAACTTTCTCCGCACCGTAGTAGCTCATGCCGGTGATGCTGCCACCAGCGGCCATCAACGGCTCCGCCCCCCGGGCCAGAGCCACCAGCGAATAGGCGCTGATATCAAGCGCCGTGGCAAACGCCTCACGCGTGGTGTTCACGAAGCGGCCCTCGAGCGATTCGCGCGGCGCGAACGCCACGGAGTGCAACAGCATGTCGAGTTTGCCGTTGAACTGGTCTCCAACCTCGGCGAAGACGCGGTCGATGTCCCCGTCCTTTGACACGTCACATTCGGTGATCAGGGTGTCATCGCCAAACTCAGCGGCCAACTGCTCGACATTGCCCTTGAGCCGGTCGCCCTGGTACGTGAACGCCAGCCTGGCCCCGGCCTCGTGCCATGCCTGCGCGATGCCCCACGCAATCGATCGTTTGTTGGCAACACCAAAAACAAACCCGGTTTTTCCTTCGAGCGGTTTACTCATCCGGCAGGCATCAGTAAAGAAAATCCCCCCGCTTGGCAAGCGGGAAGAAATTGCGCTTGCGGTTTTAAACAGGCGTGCGTCTCACTCGTCTGGTTAACCAGTCACTTCGATTGGCCCCTGACTGAAAGGGATTAGGCCAGCGCAGCCTTGAGTGATTCGGTGGCTCGTTGGTTTTCTTTTGCTGTGCCTATGGAGAGACGAATCCATTCGGGGAGGCCGTAGCCGCCCATCGGGCGCGTGATCACGCCCTGCCGCTGCATCGCCTCAAACACCGCCTGCCCGTCGCCGACCCGCACCATCACGAAGTTGGCGTACGACGGCACGAATTCGATCCCCTGCTCCACGCAGATTGCCTCAAAAAAATTCAGCCCCTCGGCATTGGTGCTGCGAGTGCTGGCTAGGTGTGCATCGTCGTCAAGAGCGGCTATTGCTCCGGCCTGCGCCACGGAGTTGGTGTTGAACGGCTGGCGAACTTTCTCCAGCGCGGAGACGAAATCGGGATGTCCGATGCCATAGCCGATACGCAGTCCGGCCAGGCCGTAGATTTTCGAGAAGGTACGCATCAGGAGCAGGTTTGGCTTTTCGTTGGAGCGCACCAGCGGCAACAGGTCGACAGGCTCATCGAGGAACTCGTAATACGCCTCGTCCATTACAAGCAGCACGTCGTCTGGGACCTGCTCGACGAGGGCGCGGACGTCCCCTGGCTTGGCCAGGGTGCCGGTGGGATTATTAGGGTTAGCCACCCAGACAATGCGCGTCGCCGGCGTGATTGCCTCGAGCATTGCCGGCAAATCGTGCCCATGCTCGACCGCGGGAACGGTGTTGACCTTGGCTCCCATTATCATCGCGACAAGCGGGTAAATGGCGAAGCAGTATTGCGACACGACTATCTCGTCGCCGGAACCAAGCAGCACGTGCGACACGAACTCGATAATCTCGTTGGAGCCGTTACCGAGGATGAGGTTCCTCGGCTCGATGTCCAGTTTAGCCGCGAGTTTATTCTTCAGGTAAAACGCATTGCCATCCGGGTAAAGGTGGCTTTGGCCAATAACGGTTTTCATCGCCTCGACGGCGAGTGGGCTGGGGCCAAGCGGATTCTCGTTAGAAGCGACCTTGATGACCTCGTCACGCTCGAGGCCGAGCTCGCGTGCGACCTCCTCGATCGGGCGGCCCGGCTGGTACACTGGCAGGGTGCTCAGCGCGGGGTTTAGCTTGTCGGAAAGGGACATCAGAAAATCAGGCCAAGCGCTTGGCCAGGCGGTGAGTTACTTGAACGACTTGAGAAACGCCTCGTAGCGCTTGGTGCAAAGCTGGTGCGACACCTTGGACTGTTCGTCCGACTGCTTGGGCGCGTTGGCCGGTGCATCAACTTCCTCAATGGCAAAACGGAATTTCAGGTTGAACGGCTCGCCCTTCTTCAATTGCCTGGGCAGAAAGTAGCCGAAGCGGCCATAGTCGCGCCACGAGAGTTCCTTGACGCCATTGGCCGGTGTGTTCATCTGCTGGGCCGTGTACCAGCGCTTGCCAATAGGGAAAAGCAGACGTGCCCACTGGTGGTTGTCATCGATAACCTTGCCCTTTCCAGCGGCATTGGAAGGTTCCCAAAGATAGCTGGTCTCCTTGTTACGCGTAGCCACCTCGGTGTGGGCGCGGAAATGCACGCCGGCATGTTGAAGGTCGCCGCCAAGGCTGACATCGCACTCTGCCTTCAACTCAAATCCGGCATCGACCTGCGTATACCTGCCGCCCGGACGCGACACGTTGAACGTCCGACGCTCGGAGAGCATCACGTCACTGCCGCTGGCATCCTTTTGCGTTGCACGCCACTTGATGTGCGCCACGATCGAGGCAGAATCGTTGGTCGCAGTGTTTTCGAACCTCACGATGTCGTAACGCCCGTTGCCCGGGCCGCCCTTGTGCCACATATCGTAATTGCCTAGCTCAGACGATATTCTGTTCCAGCCAATAAAAATACCGCGGTGGTGGTTAAACAGACCGGCTCCTTTGCCCTCTTTATCCACACCGGGATTGGTCACCAACTCGCCGCCACCGCCGAAGATGTGCAGAAACGGCTTGATCTGCCCTTCGCCGTGGACTAGTCGGGCGACTAATTTGCCGTCCTGCAACACATCGACCGCCTTGCCTGGGCCAAGTGGATTGGGCTGCTCGACGACTTTCCAGTCGGCCGTAGCCAATGGGACAGTGGCAACAAACGCCAAACCGGCGATGAGCTTGGTAAGTGAATTGAAATGAATCCGAGTCATGGTTGAGATACCCAATAATTTGGTTGGTGGATTATACGGAAGCCCCCGCCGCTTGGCGATAAAGAACCGCTGCCTGGCCAAACACAGAAAAATCATCCCGGCTAGTCCGAGCGGGGTCAGCGGTCACCTCGGTTGCCGCCGCGCGAACCTCCCAGACGAACCTGGTCATTCTCGCGGCTACGTCCCGAATCGCGCGCGAAAAACGACCTCAGCTTCACGACGGTTGGCGAAACTGTGGCATTACAGATTCTTTGTCTCAACCAGGTGACAATTCTAGCTGCGAAAATTTGCTGTTTACTCTTCCGGGGCTTTTTGGACTTCCGGGCCTTTGTCGCCCTTCAATTTTTTCACTGCAGCAGCGGCAGCTTTGACTTCGCCTGCGTTGCCAAGAATGGTGAAGTCCAGCTCAAAGGTGCGCGACTGTCCCGCACCAAGCTTGGGCACCCGTCCATATTTGCGCTCGTAGCTGCGGTTGTGCGGGAAGCCGGTGCCCGGCTCGATGCCGGTCACGTAGCCG
>JASLKI010000028.1 GCA_030747575.1 Verrucomicrobiota bacterium
GCCGGTTGGCAGCACGTCTCCGTGTCCAGCGACTTGGCGGCGGTCATCAAAGTCCTGCACCGCGCCGAGACGACTGTCGTCGATGCCTACCTGTCGCCGATCATGTCGCGTTATCTCGACGGCGTGGAGCGCGAGTTGGGCAACGGCAAACTCCGTGTGATGACCAGTGCTGGTGGACTCGTCGCCCGCGCCGATTACCAGGCCAAGGACAGCTTGCTCAGCGGCCCGGCCGGTGGTGTCGTCGGTGCCGCAATGGTCGGACGCCAAACCGGCTTCGAGCGCATCATCGGGTTCGACATGGGAGGCACGAGCACAGACGTCTGCCGGCACGACGGGGACTTCGATTACAAATACGAACATCGCGTCGGTCGCGCCCGGGTGATCGCTCCTGTGCTGGCCATCGAGACGGTCGCCGCCGGTGGCGGTTCGATCTGCGGATTCAACGGCGACGAGTTGTTTGTCGGCCCGGAGAGCGCGGGCGCGAATCCCGGCCCGGCCTGCTACGGCGCGGGCGGCCCGTTGACGATCACCGACGTCAACCTGCTGCTCGGCCGGCTCGATCCCGCCCAGTTCGGCATCCCGCTTAACGTCAATGCCGCCCAATTATCACTCGATCAGGTCCTCCAATCGATTCCCGAGCCGACGCCGGAGCAGGATTTGCTCTTCGGTTTTCTCGACATCGCCAACGAACGGATGGCCGACGCAGTTCGCAAAATCTCCATCCGAGAAGGCTACGATCCCAGTGACTACGCGCTCGTCGCCTTCGGCGGTGCCGGTGGCCAGCACGCCTGTGCCATCGCCGAAAAACTTGGTGTCAGCACCGTCCTTTGCCCAAGCGACGCCGGACTTCTCAGCGCCCGGGGTCTCCGCGAAGCCGTTATGGAACGCTTCGCCGAGCGGCAGATTCTCCAACCACTCGGCACGCTTTCACAAGCGCTTGGCGACATTTTCGCCGAACTCGAAGCCTCTGCGCTTGGTTCACTGAAGGCTGAAGGCTTTGCCGATAAACAAATCATTGTCCGCCGCCGCCTCGTTTCGCTACGCCACGAAGGACAGGAATCCACCGAGGAAATCGCCTTCGATACAACGATCGACTTGGCTACGGCCTTCCGCGAGCGGTACGAAAATCTTTTTGGCTACTGGCCAGACAACAAATCGATCGAGGTCGTCTCGGTGCGGGTCGTCGCCTCGACACATCCGCCGTCGGTCGCGACGGAATCGTTTACCGACTCAAAGGGACAAACGGTCAACAAGCCCATCCTCGAGCGCAAGTCGCTGCAGATCGGCCAGTGCATCAAGGGGCCGATAGTCGTGCAGGATCGTTTTTGCACCCTCGGAATTGATGCCAACTGGGCCGGCACGCTTGGCTCCGAGGGCACCCTTAAATTGACTCACTCTTCCGAGGCACCCGAAGGCAGCGACGGCGTCCACTCGCCACTCGTCGAGTTGGAACTGTTCACGAATCGGTTCGGCTCGATCGTCGAGGAGATGGGGCAACTGCTGCAGCGCACCGCAGTCTCGACCAATGTCAAGGAACGTCTAGACTACTCCTGCGCGTTGCTTGATCGCGACGGCCAACTTGTTATCAACGCACCGCACATTCCGGTGCATCTCGGGGCCCTTGGCCTCTGTGTGCGCTCGATTGCGCTTCGCCAAGCGCTTGGCACCGGCGACATGATCGTCACCAACCACCCCGGCCACGGTGGCTCGCATTTGCCGGACATCACCGTGATCAGCCCGGTGTTCGATGACGACTCCCTCCTCGGCTACGTGGCCAACCGCGCACACCACGCTGAACTTGGCGGAATCAGCCCCGGCTCGATGCCGCCCCTAGCCAAGTCGCTCGCCGAGGAGGGAGTCGTCATTCCCCCGACCTTTTTGTATCGCGGCGGTGAGGCTCAGTTTGTAGAAATCGAAAAACTACTGACTGCCAAGCCGTATCCGTCGCGGTCGCCGGAGGACAACTTGGCCGACCTCAAGGCCCAAGCCGCCGCCAATCTTCTCGGCACCCAGGCCCTACAGCGGTTGGCCGCGACGCATGGCGCTGAAACAGTCGCCGACTATATGGGGAAAATACGGCGACGGGCAGCCGACGCTATCGCTCGGCGCATCACCACTCTCAAGCCGGGACGGCACACCTCCATCGAACGACTGGACGACAGCACGCAACTCAAAGCCACGATCGAGGTTGGCGACGGAAAAATACGCATCGATTTCACTGGCACCGACCCCCTGCACAGCGGCAACTTCAACGCGACCCCGGCGATTGTCCAAAGCGCTGTGATCTACGTCGTCCGGCTACTCGTGAACGAACCTGTGCCGCTCAACGAGGGGTTGATGGAACACGTCGAGATCACCCTACCCCGTTGCCTGCTCAATCCCGAGTTTCCCGGTGACCCCAATCAGGCGCCACCCGTGGTCGGTGGCAACGTCGAGACGAGTCAGCGACTGGTAAATCTGCTGCTTAAGCCGTTGGGTATCGTCGCCGCCAGCCAGGGAACGATGAACAACCTGATCTTCGGCAACGAGCGCTGCAGCTACTACGAAACCATCTGCGGCGGCACCGGAGCCGGGCCTGGCTTCGACGGCGCGGACGCCGTGCACTCGCACATGACCAACACGGCTATCACCGATCCGGAGATTTTGGAATGGCGCTTTCCCGTCCGGCTGGAGCGATTTGCCGTACGCAAAAACTCCGGCGGCCAAGGCGAGTCCACCGGCGGCAACGGCATCGTCCGCGAGATGGTCTTCACAGAACCGGTCTCCCTTTCGCTGCTCACCCAAAATCGCACCCAAGGCCCCTATGGCCTCAACGGAGGCCAAGCGGGCCACCCCGGCGAACAGCACTTGGCCAAGCGCAATGGTGAAGAAATTGAGCTCGCCTCTGCTGCCCAACAAGAATTGGAGACAAGCGACCGACTGATTATAAAGACCCCCGGCGGTGGTGGCTGGGGCGAGATAAATTAACCCATCACCCGACTGCGACTTGTCACTTGACTTCTCAAAAGCCAACGGACAGCTTTTCTGTTCCCGCCACTCCTTCTGGAGTATAGCAGTAAAACATGAATGCTTCATTTCAATATTCACGTCGGCGAGGAATCAAGTTGAGGAATAAATTTTCTCTATACAACAAAGGATTCACTCTCATTGAGCTACTTGTTGTGATTGCAATTATTGCGATCCTTGCGGCCATGCTTTTACCGGCTCTCGCCACGGCCAAGTCGAAGGCGCAAGGGATTAGCTGCCTTAACAACCATCGGCAATTGATGATTGCATGGCGAATGTACGTCGAAGACAACAACAGTAATTTACCACACGTTAAACACGGACCTTACGAATGGTGCGCTGGCTGGCTTGATTTTAGCGGCAACAACAGAATGAATTGGGACCCAACCTTCAATTTGTCCAAAAGTATTCTTTGGAAGTACTGCGGAAATAACAGTGATATTTTCAAATGCCCCGGCGATACCAGTACTGTAAATGCAAAGGGCAAAACACTGCCCCGTGTCCGCAGCATGTCCATGCTCAACTGGGTCGGTGGACGAGGTGAAAATAGAGCCATGGGATGGTCTGCTTCGACGGGGCCGTGGAGGATTTACCGTCAACTAGAAGACATGACCAACCCGGGGCCATCGGGCACATTCGTCTTTCTCGATGAGAGGGAAGACAGCATCAATGACGGTATGTTTGTGGTGGATATGGGAGGTTATCCGGATAAACCGACAATGCATCGGATTGTGGATATTCCAGCGAGTTACCACGGCGGAGGCGGCGGATTATCGTTTGCCGACGGGCACTCCGAAACAAAGAAATGGCTGGATTCACGAACGGTGGCCGAGTTTAGAAAAGGAGTGGGCACCCCATACGACCGACCTTCCCCCAATAACAAAGACATCGCCTGGATGCAGGAAAGGGCCACAAGACACCTCCGAAAATAAAAAAACGAGCCCCTCTTGGGCTCACCTTCAGGATAAT
>JASLKI010000029.1 GCA_030747575.1 Verrucomicrobiota bacterium
TCGTCGAACGCCATCAGGAAGGTTGTCTGGGTGCCGCCCCCGCTGGTGCCGGTCATGCCGACCGGCTTGGAGCGATCCACTTCCGGCCGTGAGAGGAGGTAGTCGATCGACCGAATGCCGTCCCACGCGGAATACCAAACCACGCTGCGCCCGGTGAGCCGTGCCCCGTGGTTGAGCAGCGTATGGGTGGTGGTGCCGTAGCGCGCCGCCTTGGGCAGTTGTGTTCGTTCGCCTTGCGAGATCGGATCGTAGCTCAGCACCACAAACCCGTTTTGTGCAAGTAACGCACAGGCGGTTTGATACGGCGGATACGCCTTGCCGTTGGCTGAATGACCGCATGCGAACAATACCCCGGGCCAAGGTCCATCGCCATTTGCCGGCAGATAGAGCAGGGCGGTGACATGATGATTCGGTAGACTTTCGAACAAAACCTTCTCAACGCGATAACTGCTGCCGTCCAGTTTGCCAGTGACCTTGGCATTAAGCGGCAGTTTCTTGGGGAAGGAGCCCAAAATATTGTGGTAATCATCACGAAGTTTGGTCAAGTGGTGCTTCAGCGCGGCCGGCGACTTGAGAGCCTTGGCCAGGCGTTCGGCACGTTGTAGATCCAATCGGTCACATTGAGATGCAAGATGGTTCCAGAGCAACTGCCGCTGATCCCCCTCCAATACCTGAAGGTCATCCAGTGAATTCACCTTTTGGCCAAGCACTTGAGTAAAAGTAACAACCAAGCCAAACAGCAGACAAAAGAAACTGAAATTGCAGGAACGCATGCGCTGAACTTATGCCACCATTGACCCTAGGCCAAGTAGTCAACAGGGCCAATGCCGTTTGGCGTTCAATTCTGTGACGATTCCTGTTAGGATGTCGTTGTTCAGTGCAATGAAAACGATTTTAAGGATTCACCAGTTTGACAACTTAACCAAATCATTTCGTTTGGTTGGCTTGGCTTTGGTTGGCTTGATCGCCCTTAACCAAGCCGATGCTGCCGAAAAACCCAACATCCTCTGGATTGTCGGCGAGAATTTCTCCCTCGACCTCGCCTGCTACGGACAGAAGAACGTCAGCACACCCAACCTCGACAGTTTGGCCAGGGAGGGCACACGATACACGAAAGTGTATTCCACTTCGCCGGTGTGTGCGCCGAGCCGCAGTGCGTTGATGACAGGTTGGTACGCCACCACCACGGATATGCATCACATGCGCAGCCACCGCACCGATGGTTTCCGTTTGCCCCCCGGTGTGCGGCCGATCACGCATTTGCTGAGGGACGCCGGCTATCACACGGCGAACATCACGCACATCGGCGAACGCGAGGTGGGCACGGGCAAACTGGATTTGAATTTCGCCGCAGAAGGCCCCGTGTACGTCGGCAAGGACTGGGGCGACCTGAAAAAGAAGCAGCCGTTCTTTGCGCAGGTCAACATGCCCGAGGCCGAGTACGATATTTACGACCGCAAATCCGCCGAGAAGCCTCGCGTGAAATGGGTCGGCGAGGAGTGGCATCCCAAGGTGGCCACTCCGGAGAACGTCACGCCGCCGCCGTATTATCCCGACCACAAAATCACTCGCGAGGAATGGGCGCGCTACCTCAACTCCGTCACCGGCACCGATGTGCGCATCGGCTGGATTTTGGAGCAGTTGAAAAAGGACGGCCTCAGCGAAAACACCATCGTCGTTTTCTTCGCCGATAACGGCCGGCTCGATGCCCGCGGCATCCACTGGTGCTGGGATAGCGGTCTGCACGTGCCGATGATCATCCGCTGGCCCAAGCGCGTCACCGCTCCCGCACAGGTCGCCCCCGGTCGCGTGGATGAACAGGTGCTCAGCCTGCTCGACCTCTCCGCCACCACACTCTGGATGGCCGGCATCCCCAAGCCGTTCGGCATGCAGAGCCGCGTGTTCCTTGGGAGAGATGCCGAGCCGGTGCGCACCTATGCCTTCGCCGCGCGCGACCGCATCGACGAAACGGAGGTGCGGCTGCGATCCGTCCATGATGAGCGCTTTCACTACATCCGCAACTACACACCCGGCGCCGGCTTTCTGACGCTCAATCGTTACAAGGAGAAATGTTTTCTGGTTAAGCCGCTCATGCGCCGCCTGCATGCGCAGGGCAAACTCACTGGCCCCGCTGCCGACCTTATGGAACCGTTCCCGCGCGAGATGCTTTACGATACCCAGGCTGATCCCCACGAAATCCGTAACCTGGCTGTCTCATCTGATGCCACCCACCAAGCCGCCTTAAAACGTCTCCGTGCCGCCTTGGACACGTGGACGATTTCCACAAACGACCGTGGCCACATCCCCGAGCCGCCGGAAGTGGTCTCCCCCTTCACCAAGGAAATGCACGACTGGTTTGGCACACCGGATTGGGTGAAGGAATAACAAGCTTTTGGCCAAGCTGGAAATTTGCTGACACCTCTCATTGGATGGCTGTCATTGGCATCCCAGCGGCGTAGCCAGCCGTTGTGGAAGCGGTAACCGTTACCAGATGCGTGTCGCCGTCAGCCGTTGCGCTGGACATCGAGGCATACGGCAAAGACAACAGGCAGGGAAATATCTAAAACCGTCTCTGGGACAAAAGTTAAAACACCTTGAAAACTTCGACTGTGGGGACAATTGTTGCTCCGCTATGAAAACACCACTTTCAAATGAGTGCTTTCGTTTGGTGGAGAAGTTTTGTCTTTCGGCTTTGTTCTTTGCTTTCCATTCATCGTTCGCCGAGGATTCAAAACCGGAATCCCCGAAAAAAGCGGTGCCAATCATTAAAGACGGAGAAACACAAATCGTGCCTAGGTTTAAAGACCCCGACATGTGGATCCGCCACGACTTATGGGTTGAAACCGAATTTGATTCCGACGGAGACGGCAAGAAGGATCGAATGCACGTGGATGTGACGCGTCCGAGGCAAACTGACACCGAAGATTTGAAGGTGCCGGTAGTCTATAATTCAAGTCCGTATTTTGCAGGCACCGCCAAACCGGTTCACGGTTTCATGTGGGACCCCAGACAGGAATTAGGGGAGGATCCACCAAAGCGCAAGGAGGCTCCATCAGCTAAACGGAAGGGCGAGCGACCGATCATATCAAAAGGACACGTTAAGGATTGGGTGCCTCGCGGCTTTGCCGTTGTTCATTCGTCTTCGCCAGGCACCGGGCTGTCACAAGGGTGTCCGACAGTCGGCGGCGATAATGAATCGCTTGCCCCCAAGGCGGTGATCGACTGGCTAAACGGGCGGGCGGCTGGATACACGACAGTAGACGGCGACCAACCTGTCACAGCATGTTGGTCAACCGGCAAGGTGGGAATGATCGGTACGTCATATAACGGTACCTTGTGCTTGGCTGCTGCAACAACCGGCGTCGAAGGTCTGGAGGCAATCATCCCGGTCGCGCCAAACACATCCTATTACCATTACTACCGTTCCAACGGATTGGTGCGCTCGCCCGGTGGTTACATGGGAGAGGACATCGATGTGCTGTACGACTTTATCAATAGCGGCGATCCAAAGAAACACGAATACTGCAACTGTAATGTTCGAGATAAAGACATGGCCAGTGGTATTGATCGAGCAACCGGTGACTACAATAAATTTTGGGCTGGTCGAGATTATCTTAACGACTTGGAACCAGTAAAAGCCGCAGTGTTGATGTCGCATGCGTTTAATGATTGGAATGTGATGCCCGAACATAGCAACCGGATCTATCAAGCGCTCAAAGAAAAAGGCGTCCCAGTCCAAGCGTATTACCATCAGGGTGGCCACGGCGGACCACCGCCCATCAAATTGATGAACCGCTGGTTTACGCGGTATCTTCATGGTGTGGAAAACAAGGTTGAAAAAGACGCGCGAGCTTGGATTGTCCGAGAAGGGTCCGACAGAAATAAACCGAAATCCTACGAGGATTATCCTAACCCGGCGGCATCCCCGGTCACTTTTCAACTTGTTGCGGGGGCACCTGAAATGGGCAAGTTGACAACTGTAACGAATTCAAACCAGGGCACCGAAACTGTAGTCGATAACTTTTCATTTAGCGGCGCAGCGCTAGCTCAGGCCGATTGGACAGAGCATCGGCTAATGTATTTATCGGGAAAACTGACCGAAGCGGTTCATCTGTCGGGAACCCCGCGAATAACGATCAAGCTCGCCAGTAATAAACCGGCTGCAAATCTGTCTGTCTGGCTGGTTTCCCTGCCCTGGAACGACAAAAAGAACGCCAAGATTACTGACAATATCATCACGCGCGGGTGGGCCGATCCACAAAATCATCGATCGCTGACTGAAAGCGAGCCGCTGGTGCCGGGGCGTTTTTACAACATGACATTCGATCTGCAACCTGATGACCAAGTGATTCCTGTTGGTCAACAGATCGGGTTGATGATCATGTCTAGTGATCGTGAATTCACATTACGACCAGATCCTGGCACCGAATTGACAATTGACCTGGATGCGACAAGCATTCAGTTACCCCTAGTCGGTGGTGTCAAAGCGTTTTCAAAAGCCACCACTAAGAAGACAAAAACTAAGCACTCCAAGTCCAAGAAGAATGACTCCTCTGCAGTTAGCAATACTGTAAGTAGTAGTGTAAGTTATGTGGTCAAGGATACAGAGAGAGGTGAATTGCATTACAAGAACGCAAACGGAGAGGCGACGCTTAAGGTCATAAATTCAGTCGGCAAGGTAGTTTTTGAAGGGCCGGTCAACACCAAAAAGCAAAAGTCCAAGGTGCCAACTGAGGCGATGAAGTGGTTCGAGGAGGTGAACAGTAAAGAATTGAAATCTGAAGGGAAATGAAACATCTCCTACTCACAACAAT
>JASLKI010000030.1 GCA_030747575.1 Verrucomicrobiota bacterium
TGGAAAACACGATTTAAGATCGTGGATGGGTAACCCTTGGCCAAGGGGCAGAGCTACTCGCCGGCTCCGATGAAGTGGATATCGACCAACTCGCCCGGATGGATATCCAGCTTGATTGGTTCGCCCTCGGCATCAACCAAGTCAACTAAATCAATCGTGAACGGCAAGACTTTTTTGTAGGAGGCCCCGTTCCTCAGCACACCGCTTCCGACCGCCTCAAGCCGGTTGCTGACCTTGGACACCTTGGCCCGGGCGACTTGCCTGTCGACTCCCAACCAGGAAAAGAGTCCGGATGTGGTGGGACGCCGCGTCCTTATTTCAACCTCCAGTCCCACCTTGGGCTCCAGGTAAATGGGCTGCGGGACGTACCCGACGATCTTCTTGACCTGCGAGGAACTGATGGTGGCGATGGTCTCACCCGGCCGGACGCTCTCGCCGGTTTGTTTGCTGATGCTTCCGATTTCGCCGTCGATTGGGGACCTTAAAATAATGTCATCCAGCAACTCCTCCACGCGGCTCAAGCCTTCGTCGAGCCGATTGATTTGTTCTTGGTCCAACTGGCTTGTCGGATCGTTTTCCTGTGCCTCGCGCAGGGCTTGCTCTATCGAGGCGACCAACTCGGTTTTTTGCTGGACCTGCACGGCGTAGCTGTCGCGATCCGTCTCGGCCTTGTTGTAAGCTGACTCTGAAACGAGCGTGTCCTCGAACAGGGTCTCAATTCGATGAAACTCTTTCTCGGAATTTTGGAGTTCGATCTTCAAGGCGGCGACGGATGTCCGCTCGTTCAACCAGTCCAATCGAAGCTGGTTGTAGCTCAAGGAGGTTCGCGCCCGCTGCATGGGGTCGATGGTCAGGGTGAGCAAATCGACCTGTGCCCGGACCCACTCCACGGTCGCGTCGGCAAAGCTCGGATCCATCGAGTAATCAATGGAGGCGATCTCTGCGCCTTTTTTTACGTTATCGAAACGGCCAACCGAAACCTTTGTCAACAACCCGGCGCGGGGGCTGGAGAGTATGATATTCTCGGAACGCGCCTCACCCACCACGGAGGACGGGCTGACGCGGCTCAACCAAAGAACCATCACCCCGGCGATGCAGAACAGAAACACCATGACCGGCAGGGTGACCTGCCGGAAGTCCTGCCATCTTTGTTCGGCTGGGATCGGGATGGGCTGTTTATCGCTCATATGCTAGACCTCAGATTCCTCCTCCGCCTTCAGTCCGGTGACTCGGGACACGCCGTCCATCTCTCTCAACTCAACCAGCAGATCCTCCAGGCGTGAAGGATCGCGCAAAAGCAGCCGATAGGAAAAACCCACTCCTGAGGAACCGTCAACCGTTCGCTCGCTCACACAACGGGAACGGCGGGTATGGCGCCCAAATATATCGTCCAACACTCTAATTTCCGGGGCAGGGCGCTCCCAATGAAGGTTGAGAATAGTGTCGTACCGATGCCGGGTACCGAACGAGGTCAACCGAATGTAAAACATAATCAGGCAGATCATCATGCATCCGGCTATGGCCGTCGCAAACTTTAACGTGCCGCAGGCCATGCCGATGACGATGACCGACAGGATAAACGAGGTGTCCAGCGTGTCCCTGAGGACATTGCGAAACCGCACGATGGCAAAGATGGCCATCAAGCCGAAAGCCGTCACCAGGTTGTTGGACAGGACGAGCATCACCATCGAGACGATCGTGGGGATCACCACCAGCGAGTTCACGAACGACTTGGAATAGGACAGCCCGGTATGGGTGAACATATAAACCCAAGCGATGGCGTGCCCGCATACAAAAGCCAGCAGCAAACCCATGAGCATCATGGGAACATCCGTGGGAATTGGAGTGTAGTCTCCTTGTAAAAACCAGTGATCCATTAATCGTTAAGTGACGGAAACCCCTTCCCTTGAGTTAGCGATTGGCCAACCGCTGGAATCCAGCCCTTCCTGGACGGATTGTGCACTCAACACAGTGACTCCGTCAACGTACTTGGCTGCACCACATTGTGTCAGGTCAAATATCCTGACCAATTCGCGGAACCAGTCTGGGAAACGATTGGTGAACTTTAACTCCAGTACCACATTGTCGCCAAACACAAACTTAGGATCTTTCATTTGAGTTATCAAATGCGACTTGCGCTCAACCTCAATCCGGATCTGCCGATCCAGCGTGACACGCACCGAGTTGTCATCCCGGCTCGTCCATGCTTCACGGTAATAAGCCACGTGGGCCTTCGGTGCCGCCTCCAATTCCTGCATGTGATGGATGAACTGTTCGATGGCCACACGATGTGCCGGCTCTCCACTGGACATTTGTCCGGGTAACGGCAACTGACCACTCAGCACATGGCCCAAAGCCTCGCGCTTCACGCCGCCACGCTGCTTCGCGATCGTGTTATTCGTGCGGCGCTTGACCTCGAAATAAACCGGCGCCTTCGGTCGATCCTCGTAAAAGCGAATGCGCAGCTTGTAGCGGTTCTTATCCCCGTTGATCGTCGTGTGGTAAAGACGCAACCCCGGCGAATCCAGATAAAGGCTGTGCACAGGGTAGGAGAGATTGGACTGGGTCGCGCCAAAAGGATCCAAATCAAGATACGAGGATACAAAATCACGCAAAACCAGCGCCACATCCTCCCGGATGATGTACTTGTACTCATAACGTTGTTTTTGCAGATTGTCCGCCAAAATAACTTCGCATCAACTGAAAGGCCACACACCCTCCTTAGCTACCTCCCCCCCGAAAAAGCCCGAAGGCAGGGCAATTTAACGCGTAATACGCAGTTGTCACGAAAAAGTTACATTGCCCCAGCTTGGCCAAGCGAATCGACTCTTCGTCTCTTTCAATGGTTGCCAAGTCTAATGACCTTTGGCTAAATCGCCCGCGTGAAACGGTTTTCATCCATTACAACTCTCGTCCTTTCGCTTGGCCTCCTGTTCACAGCCCAGGCTGCGGGGCCCGACGATTCATTCATCCAAGCCTACACGCTCATCGCACAGGCCGATAACCTGTCCCGGCTCGGGCAGAAAAACTCCGCCATCCAGAAATACCGGCAGGCCCACAATGACCTCGCCGCCCTGCAGTCCGGCTACCCAAACTGGAATGCCGGTGTCGTCAGTTTCCGCATCAAGTATGTGGATCAGAAACTCAAGGCTCTCGGCGACGAGGCGCCGGAAACGGCGGCGCCCTCGGCCAAGCCTGCCGTCCTTGATCCCGCCGCCGCGCGCCGCGAGATCTCCATCCTAAAGCGCAAGGTTGAGTCGCTGGAAAACGCGATCATCCTCAAGGACGCCAAACTTAAGGAGGCTCTCTCCGCCGTCCCTTCGCCGGAGGAGACCCAGCAACTCGCCACGCTGGAGGCCAACCTCTCCGAGTTACGCCAGGAAAACGCCAACCTGAAGAGCGCCATCGACAAAGCCACCGCGCGGTTAAAGGACTCCAACACCGGCTTGGCTAAGGCCAAGGCCGATGCCGAAAAAGCGCAGGCTGACTTGGCCAAGGCCCAAGCCGAAACCGAGAAAACCAACGAGGCGCTCGATCAGGCAGTGGAGGAAGCGAAGACCGCCAAGGCAAAAGCGAACGACCGCCAAGCCAAGCGCCTCGAGAATGAATTGGCGGACAAGCAGGAAAACCTAGCCAAAGCAGAAAAGGAACTGGCCTCACTCGCAACAGCTCACAAAGCACTCGAGTCGGAACTCAAGTCGTTCAAAAAAGGAAGCCGCGAAAAAGACCTGCAGGCTCAAGTCGGATCGCTACAAAAAGAACTGTCAGGCATCCAGAAAGACCTTGAGAAAGCCTCAGGCGATGTAGCTGCGCTAAAAAGCGACAAGATCTCCCTCGAGTCGGAACTCAAGTCGTTCAAAAAAGGAAGCCGCGAAAAAGACCTGCAGGCTCAAGTCGAATCGCTGCAAAAAGAACTGTCAGGCAACCAGAAAGACCTCGAGAAAGCCTCGGGCAATGTAGCTGCGCTCAAAAGCGACAAGATCTCCCTTGAGGAGGAACTCAAATTGTTCAAGAAGGGCAACCGCGAAAAGGAACTCGAGGCCGAGGTCGGTTCCCTCAAGAAACAACTGACCAACAGCAACAGCAAACTGAAGGAAACCGCAAGCAATCTGGCTTCCGCCGAGAACAGTAACGACTCGCTCGGGGATCAGCTCAAGGCCCTCCAGAAAGGCTCCCGCGAAAAGGAGTTTACCAACTACATCAGCTCGCTCGAGAAGCGCCTGGCCAAGGCCGAGCGTAAAAACACCAACCCCGCCAGCAAAAGGAAGGGGCTTACCGGCATCTTTAACTTGCAAAAATCAGACCGAGCTGAGAAGGCCCAAGCGGCTGAGTTGCAGAACCGGATCGACACCCTGCGGTCGCGCCTCGAGATTCTCGAGGCCGAGAAAATCCCCTACACCGACGAGGAAAAGAAACTGTTCGCCGAACCGAACACAGGGGATCAGCCCGTCAACACACTTCAAGCAAAGGTGGCCACCCTGCCGGAAGGTGCCGCGGACGATTTCAAGGCAGGCCAAGCGGCCCTCATCGAGGCCAAGTTCGGCGAGGCCGAGCAGAAATTCCTGCACGTCCTCAAGCTGGACGAAGAGAATCCGTTGACACTAGGCAACCTCGCCCTCGCCCAAATGGAACAGGGCAACTACGAGGGAGCCGAAGCCAGCCTAACCCGTGCGCTAAAGAACGATGACGCGGATACCTTCTCCCTGTCGCTGATCGGCACGCTTCGTTATCGGCAGAAAAAATATGACGAGGCTCGCGACTATCTTGCCAAGGCGGTCAAACTGAATCCGGAGGATTCCCGCGCCCAGCATTTCCTCGGATCGGCACTCAACAACCTTGGCCAACGCAAAGCCGCCGAGACGGCACTGCGCAAAGCGGTCCAAATTAAGCCGGGATATTCCGAGGCCCACCACAACCTCGCCGTGGTTTATGCCACTCAGAATCCCCCCTTCATTGCCTTGGCCAAGTTCCACTACGACAAGGCCGTCGCCGGCGGCCACAAAAAGAACGCCGACCTGGAAAAAATCCTCAATGGCGGCGATTAAACCGTCATGCTCGGGCAGTACGCCGAGGAACTGAGCGTCTCCACTCGCGGCCGCGCGCTCTACGAGATCACCCGTGAGGTGGCTGCGTTGGTTACGGCCAGCGGCTTTACGGCCGGCTTGGCCACGCTGCACGTCCGGCACACCTCCGCCTCGCTGCTCATCCAGGAAAACGCCGACCCCAGCGTGTGCACCGACCTCGAGTCGATCTTCTCGCGCCTCGCCCCCGACGCAGACCCGGTTTATGAACACAATTATGAGGGCGACGACGACATGGCCGCCCACGTCCGCACCGCGCTGACTAGTGTCAGCCTCAGCATCCCCATCGCCGGCGGCTCAATGGTGCTCGGCACCTGGCAGGGCATCTTCCTCTGGGAACACCGAACCCACCCCCACACCCGCCAAATCCACGTCCACATCACCGGCGAATAACCCCAAGTTTTCGTTGACGCCGCGGGCTCTTTTCTGCTCAATCGCGGGCATGACTTACTCCATTTCTTTTCTTCGTCGTTTTATCTTTGTCGCCGGTTCGTTGGCGCTTGGCCAAACCGCCGCCCAAGCCGAGGTCAAGCTGCCCTCCGTCTTCGACGACCACATGGTTTTGCAGCAGGGCCAAAAACTCCCCATCTGGGGCTGGGCCGATCCCGGCGAGTCGGTGACCGTCTCCGTCGCCGGCCAAACAAAAAAAACGAAGGCCGGCAAGGACGGAGCATGGGACGTCCACCTCAAGCCGCTCAAGGCCTCCAAAACGCCGGTCGCCTTTTCGGTGAAAGGCAGCAACTCGATCGAATTCGAGGACGTGCTCGTCGGCGAAGTCTGGCTTTGCTCCGGACAGTCCAACATGGAGTGGCGCGTCTCACAATCGGACAATCCAAAAGAGGAAATTGCCGCTGGCAAGCACCCGCTGATCCGTCACATCAAGATTCCGCACCGACCATCCGCCACACCGGAAAAGGACGTCACCCCCGAGCGCGGAGGGTGGGAGGTTTGCAGCCCGGAGACGGTGGGCAGCTTCACCGGCGTCGGCTACTTTTTCGCCCGCAATTTGCTGGGCGAACTTGATGTGCCGATCGGGCTCCTCGGCTGCAACTGGGGCGGCACCCGCATCGAACCGTGGACCACACCGAGCGGTTTTAGGTCCGTGCCAGCCCTGAAGGATATCGCCGACAAGCTCGACACATTCCCGCAGAAACGCGACAACGGCTCGATAAATCACCAGTCCGCACTTGCACTGCATAATGGGATGATTTCGCCGATCAACCCATACGGCATCCGAGGGGCGCTTTGGTATCAAGGGGAGAGTAACAACGGCGAAGGCATGCTCTACTACGAGAAAAAGAAGGCGCTGATCAACGGCTGGCGTGATATATGGAACAACAAAAAAATGCCCTTCTATTTTGTGCAACTGGCGCCCTATAAATACGGTGGTGAACCGACCCGACTGGCCGGAATCTGGCAGGCGCAGTTGGAGACGCTGAAGGTTCCGCACACCGGCATGGCGGTCACCACCGACATCGGCAATATCCGCGACATTCATCCACGCAACAAACAGGAAGTGGGTCGCCGGCTCGCCTTGTGGGCTCTCACCAAGGATTACGGCAAAAAAGGGATCGAATACTCAGGTCCCTTGTTCAAGTCTGCCAGATTCCGCAAGGATACTGCAATTGTTCGCTTCACTCACGCCGATGGTTTGAAATCAACCAACAGCCAACCCCTTAGCCATTGGGAAGTTGCCGGTGAGGATGAACAATTCGCCGCCGCCCAGGCGGAAATAAAAGGCAGCACCGTGGTCGCTAGAAGTGACACAGTGAAGAAACCAAAGTTCGTACGCTTCGGCTACCATCAGGAAGCTGAGCCGAACTTGGCCAATCGCGCCGGGCTGCCTGCTTCACCGTTCACCACAGGTGAAGTGAAATAATTATAGCCTTGGCCAAGCGCTTGGCCACAACCAATGGGCGCAACAATAAGACATTTCAGTAGGGTCACCGCGTCCATCTGCGCAGCCCTGTTTTATTTTCTCATGACGCCGGTTAGCCAAGCCGCCGAGCCGGATTTCAAGATCCACAACGGCAAAAATGACCGCCTGCCCGGGCTCAAGTCGGCGTTGCCGAAGCATGTCCAGGTATTCGGACTGTACATCCAAGCGACCGACCGCGTGCCGGATGCCAAACTGCTGCACGCGGCCGACATAACCGCGGATTTCCTCGACAACGATCGCGATGGCAAACCGGACAATCCAGAAGTAAAC
>JASLKI010000031.1 GCA_030747575.1 Verrucomicrobiota bacterium
ACTTACAGCCCGCTCTCCGACGCCGGCCCGTTCAAGGTGAGCCGCGACGTGCCGGGCTACGTGAACACTGACGTGACCACATACGCGCTGAGCGCAGATTTCAGCGGCGAGCATTTCACACTGAGTTCAGTCACGGCTTTCCGCAACTGGGAGCAGGACTTGCAGCAGGATTTTGATTTCACCGCCATCCCGCAGCCGGTTGCCGAGATGGGTTTCATCCCGGTCATTGGCGTTAGCCAGCCGGACGTGGAGCAGTTCTCGCAGGAGATTCGGCTTGGCTCCAGCGACGCCAACGAGTCGTACCAATGGACGCTCGGCGCCTATTACGCAGACCGCGAGATGGACAACGTCTCCGGCTCGCTGTACCCGGCCGGGTTGTTTCATCCGCAGTTTGGCTTCATCCCCGGCCCGGTGCCGGACTACACCACATCGACGTTGTCCGACGAGGACACGGCCCTGTATTGGCAGAGCAGTTACACGCTCGAGAGCGGCCTGACGCTGACCGGCGGGTTACGCTACCAAAACAGCGACCGGTCAATTAACAGAAGCAACAGCTCCAACTCGGTCAACAGCAGTGACGACTGGGATGATGTGTTGCCCAAGCTCGGTGCATCGTACAGCCTGAGCGAGACCGATACCCTTTACGCCAGCTTGGCCAAGGGCTTTCAGTCCGGCGGTTTCAACTTTTACGGCGGTTCACCGGAGAGCGCGCAGTACGACTCCGCCGAGTCGTGGAATTACGAGCTCGGCTGGTCCTCCTCGTGGAACGATGGCCGGGTGCACACCCGCGTCGCTGCTTTTTACAGCGACTTCGAGAATTATCAGGTTTACCGTATGAACCCAATGAATCCCACTGAGGCCTACATGGTCAACGCCGAGGAAGCCACAAGCTACGGTGTTGAGCTCGAGGCCGAGGCGCAGGCCAGCGAAACCGTCACGCTCAGCGCTGCGGTTGGCCTGGTTAACGCGGAGTTCGACAGTTACACCGACAACGTTTTGCGGAGTGTGCTTGGCCCGATGGCGGCCGGCTACGAGTTCGGCGGCAACGATATCAACTTTGTTCCCGAGTACACCGCTAACCTTGCGGCGCACATCCAGCTGCCGTGGAACCTTTCCATGCAGTGGGAGGTGCAGGGTATCGGTACCTACTGGCTCGACGAGGCGAACACTGCCGAGCAGGATGCCTACGCGCTCGTCAACGGCCGTATCAGCTACAAGCGGGACAACTGGGAACTATTCGCTTACTGGCGTAACCTGACCGACGAAGGCTACTCCAACAACGCCCTCGATCTGCGCTACACCGACTATTCCAATCCGGCCGCCCCTCGCCCCGCCGGCATGATCCTGCACATCCCCGGCTGGCCGCGAACATTCGGTGTCGGCCTAAGCGCCAGCTTCTGATCAAATCCAGATTTACAAAGCAAAGGGCCGGGCTTCTGCCCGGCCTTTTTTTTTGTTTGGGCAAGCGCGTTTGACTATTTTCACCAAACCGCCAAAATCGCTTTGTCCAACGTGAAATCACTGATTTATTTACTCGCAGCTCTCGTCTCGTTTGCTCCGTTTGGCCAGACGGAGGAACCGGTCATTCAGCACATCGTCATTGAACCGGCAACGGTTGACACACCGCGAAGCGACACGGCTTCAATCGCTGAGTTGTCGGGCGGCCGCTTGATGGTCGTCTACCATAAGTACCACCGTGGCAAAGACGCCGGTCACGACCATGGTGTGTGTACCATTTGGTCGAAGATCAGTGTTGACGGTGGCCGAAATTGGAAATCGCCGCGCCAGCTGGTCGATGTGGCCAAGGGGGATATGAATGTGCAGGCCCCGGCGCTGTTGCGAACCAGCTCGGACGAACTTTTTTTAGTCTGTCTTCGTGCTCACAAAAGCGGAAGCAGCAGCACGATGTGCGTTTTCCTTTCGAAAGACGACGGGTTGACATTCACCGAGTTGCCGCCGGTTTGGAAACGGTCGAAGGGACAGTTGCTGCAAGGCGGCGCGAGTTGCCTGATGGAACTAAGTACCGGCCGGTTACTACTCCCATTCCACGGCGGAGTGGGAAACCAGTGGAACCAGAAAAACTTGGCCGGTTGTTACTACAGCGATGACAAGGGGCGAAGTTGGCAACGATCATCGACTATCAAGCTACCCAAGCGCGGCGCGATGGAAGGGTCAGTTGCCGAACTCGCAGACGATTCATTGCTCATGACATTGCGCACTCAGCTTGGTGGACCGTACATGGCTCGCTCGTCGGACCACGGAGAAACATGGAGCCAGGCGACCTTCAGTGGCTTGGAGGGTGGCGAGTCTGGCACCTGCCTCCGTCGAATCCCCGGCACGGACGGCCTTGTCCTATTTTGGAACAATAGCCGTTTCAACACCAAGCATCACCATTTTGGCGAACGAACGCCGTTAAGCGCTGCATTATCCTCTGACAACGGAAAGACATGGCGTAGGATTGGTCACATCTCCGACAATCCCAAAGCTGAGTACACCAATCTTGACTGTATTTTTACAGCGAGCGGCGATGCCATTCTTACTTACATGTTCGCCGAACCCGCATGGAACCGAAAAGCGATCCATCTCAAAGCCGCCATTATTCCCCGGGCCTGGTTCAGATGAGAGAAACTTCTGACAAACCCAACGCAGCAGGTGGCAACTTTTATACGTGGGAATAATCTGCTCTTGCCTTCATATAACAAAAAGTAGTTTCGACCTGTGGAAGCATATCCTTTTAGCTCCAACCAAAATTTATAAAAAAAATAACCCGTATCTCCATCCTGCAATGGAGCAAGGTTGTGACTGTTTTGAGTGCCTTATCGGGATTTATTTGCACTCTAATTGGAACTCCGTTGTTTGTTTTAGGAGGGGAGGAACTGTTGGCGATCATCTGCATTCTGGGGCCGATGTGGTATGAAATACTTGGATTCGTTTTCTTCGTAGCCATTTACAATCTTTTGGCCAAAAAGCTCGGTGGGTTTGAATTCGCAGTTACCGATGTGAACAGCGCGGTCTAGAGTCAGGTGGTGGAACGAAAAAACTCCACGACACACTCCATATTTTCCCTATCCGCGCTTGGCCAGGCGGTGCCAGGCTTTTTTAACGACCCAGTTGGTTTGTTCTAAGGCACGCTTGGCTTCTTCGTTCGTGGCGCTCGTGAGTTGGCAGAGGATGCGGATGGCGCGGTCGCGCAGCTTGGTGTTGCTCGGGTCGAGGTCGATCATCAGGTTGCCGATCACTTTGCCGCTCTTGGCCATCGCCAGCGTGGTGATCATATTCAGGATCAGCTTGGTGGCGGTGCCGCTCTTGAGACGGGTGGAGCCGGTCAGCAACTC
>JASLKI010000032.1 GCA_030747575.1 Verrucomicrobiota bacterium
GGGGATGAACGGTACATCATGGGAGGGATGGATTTTTCCCCGATCCCGGCCGTCTTCCTCTCGCAGAACGATGGAACCTCTGTCAGGGAGTTGATGGAATTGGCAGGTGATGATCCCCTCAAGGTTGGGCTCTCGCTGGAATCAAGCGATACGGTGGTCATCGTGCCGGACGAGTTGCTCTGCGAACAGATTGGCGTGCGCGTCAACATGACCCATCCGGTTCGTGGCGACATTCGCCTAACCGTCCAGTCGCCGGCCGGCACACGAAGTATCCTCCAGGCGAATGTCCTCGACGTCACCGCGTGGCGTTCCGACTGGACGTTTTGGTCGAACCAATTTTTCTACGAACAGGCCAAGGGCAAGTGGACAGTTGCCGTGAGCGATTTGGTCAAAAATATTACGGGCGTTTTAAGTTCAGTCGAATTAACCGTGCGCGGAACAAGTATAACAGACGCCGACAGTGATGGGCTGGACGATAACTGGGAATTGGAGTATTTCGAATCGCTAGTTGAAACAGCGCTAGGCGATCCGGACAAAGATGGCGAATCGAATGCCCGCGAACAGGCGCTACGGACCAATCCTGCCAAGTTTAACGGTTCCTTTGATTTGCGCTACCACCGTCTGGCCAATGGCAACCTGCGGCTTGCGTGGCCAAGTTGGCGCAGCTTTGTGTTTCGTGTCCAATCCGCGGACCACGTGCTTGGGCCGTGGATTGGGGAGGCAGTGGTTGAATCTGGGAAATTCCAAACCGAGTGGGATGCCAAGCCGGTGGCACAGGGGGTTCGTCTTTACCGCGTGCAGGCGGAATTTAAGCCATGAGTCGTCAGCTCATAAGTTCCGGGGCTAAGTGGGAGACCGAGGTTGGCTACAGCAGGGCCGTGCGAACTGGGTCACAGATTTTCGTCTCCGGAACAACCGCAGTGGACGGCAGGAGTAGGGTGGTCGGAGAGGGGGATATCCGTGCCCAAGCAAAGCATATTTTCGGCATTATCGAGGAATCTTTGCAAAAGGCTGGTGCGTGTCTTGAGGACGTTGTGCGCACACGGATGTTCGTCACCGACATTGCTGATGCCGAGGCGATTGGACAAGTGCACGGTGAGGTGTTCGGAAGAATCCGCCCGGCTACTACATTGGTCGAGGTGAGAAGCCTGATCGATCCGCGTCTGCGGGTGGAGATCGAGGCCGAAGCCGTTGCGGGCAGCGGCGGAGCGGACGCAGTGATACTGGCCGGTGGCAATTCCAAGCGAATGGGTCGTAAAAAAAGCCAAATTCGCATGGGCTGCCATACGCTGCTCGGGCACGCCCGTGCGGCGGTGGTGGACGCCGGTCTCAATCCCCGGGTGATCGCCGTCGACTTGCAGCCCGGTTTGGGTCCGCTAGGTGGCATCCTCACGGCTCTCCAGTCGGTTAAGCATTCGCGGGTGCTCTTCGTTGGCTGCGACATGCCGTTTTTAAGCGGCGAGTTGATTAAAGCATTCCTCGCAGGTTCAACCGGGGGAGTTGGCCCAATGTTTACGCAGCATGAAAGGGGCGTTGGGTTTCCGTTCGTGCTTTCCTGTGCGGATCTGGCTTTGGTTGAGAAACAAATAGACCGTGGCGTGCTGTCGCTTCAACGCTTGTCCAAGCGGCTTAAAGCGCGAATGTGGCAACCTCCGGAAGAACGTGAGTGGGAACTGTTCAATATCAACACCCCTGCCGACCTTGTCGAGGCCAGGCGGCTGCAGAAAGGGAGGCGTATTGACTGATTTTCGTGCAGTGCTGCTCTTGTCCGCATTACTTATCGCGTTAACCGGCCAAGCACAGCGTTACGAATTTTCGCGGCCGCTGATGGGGATGGCGTTTCGGATCATCGTCCATACGGAGGATGAAGCGAAGGCCAAGCGGGCGGCAAAGGCGGCGTTCGACCGGGTTGCTGTGCTTAACCAAATCATGAGCGATTACGAGCCGAACAGCGAGTTGAATAAGCTCTCTGACTTGGCTGGTAGCGGTCAAGCGGTTCCGGTCAGTCCGGAGTTGTTCCGCGTGCTCGACCGCGCTCAGGCACTGGCAGTCTTGACAGGTGGTGCATTCGATGTGACCGCAGGGGCTTCGATTCAACTTTGGCGCCAAGCGCGTCGGGTCAAGCGACTTCCACCGCAATACGCGCTCGATAAGGCCTTGAAAACAATAGGCTTTCGCACTCTCAAGTTGGACGCTGAAAAGCGCACCGCCAAACTGACCCAAGCGGGGACGCGCCTCGATCTCGGCGGTATCGCCAAGGGTTACGCTTTGGATGAGGCAATTGTTGTTTTGAAAAAACATGGACTTCCTCGCGCCCTTGTCTCGGCGGGGGGCGATATTGTAGCCGCCGATGCGCCACCGGGAAAAGAGGGCTGGCGCGTGGCTCTAATCGGATTGAAGGAGGACGCAAAGCCGGAAATTCTCCGGCTCGCCAACGGCGCGGTAGCCACGTCGGGTGACCTGTACCAGTTTCTAGAGGTGGACGGCACACGTTATTCA
>JASLKI010000033.1 GCA_030747575.1 Verrucomicrobiota bacterium
CATCACCTGCGGCTTAGCGAAAGTCATGTACTCGAGCACCTTGTTCATCGTGCAGTGATCGTTGTACGGGTTGATCGGGTCGCTCGATACGCCGAGATCCATCGTCCGCAGTCCCGTAAACAAAAACTCGTTCGACACGCGACCGGGCAGATCAACAAATTCGCCAAGACCAAGCTCGTCGCAAAGCGCTACAAGGTTGTCGTGCTCCGGGCCGGAGCCCATCAGCAGAAACTGGATGTCGTCCCGTCCCTGTTCACGGACCAGATGATCAACCGCCTCAACAATGTAGCGCACGCCATCGGCGTTTCCCATCACGCCAACATAGCCGACTAGATGTTTGCGCCCTTTTTTAAGGGAGTAATCCGGTTTGACGCTCGTGTCGGCGATTTTCGGCGCGGTGCGAACAACGAATACATCATCCGGTGCTTGGCCGCCCCGCCGGATGGCGATGTCTCGCACTGACTCATTCGTGGCGATCACTACATCTGCAAAAAAGTAAGTGGCCCATTCCGCCCCGCGCACGGCCCAATACAGCAGTCCGCGTTTGCCGAACTTGGCCTCGAACATCTCCGGGCAAACGTCGTGCACATCGTAAATAATTCGCTTGCCGGCGAGCTTGAACGGCGCGGCAACGAGGAACAGCAAGTCGGGCGGATTGCAAAGATGCACGACATCGAAGCGGTGCCGCCGCCAAGCCTTCCAAATCAGCTTGAACTCGCCCCAGAGCGCGGAGCTGTACTCGCGCAAAAAACCGCCGACCGCGCCGGCTTCCTCGCTGATCCAGTGCCGGTAAATCTGGATGCCGTCGATGACCTCCTCCGGCTCGGTGAAGCCACGCATTTGCGGGCAGATGACGACCACCTCGTAGCCGGCGTCGTGCAGCGCACACGATTCCTGCCAGACGCGGCGGTCGAGCGGCACCGGCAGGTTCTCGACGATGATGCAGACGCAGGGCTTCTCTTTGCTCACCAGCAAAATCCTTCGTAATGGCCCGGCAAGTCGCGCAGCTCCGGCCAGCCGTTGACGTCGAGCACCGTGTGTGCGGCCGTGAGGAGCGGCTTGAGCGTCTCGATATCGACACACTTTTGCGCCGCGATCACCAGCCCCTCCCGGCCAAGCGCGGTGGCCAAGTCATCAGTCAGCAGCAAGGCTAGATGCGGCATTTTCTCGTCGATTACCCGCTTGTTGGTGCCGATGAGCTTGGCCAGGTTTAGCTGCGGATCGTAAATGCTCAGCTCGAATCCGCGACCGAGCAGGTGCTGCGCGACCTCAACCATCGGGCTTTCACGCAAGTCATCCGTGTCGCTCTTGAACGACAGCCCGAGCAGGGTCACCCGACCCTTGGCCAAGCGCTTGGTTTGCTCGATGAGCTTGGCCAAGTGCACCTCGTTGCTGGGCAACAGGCTGTCGATCAACGGCAACTCCACGCCACCTCGCCGGCCTTCGTGCGCCAGTGCGCGGACGTCCTTGGGCAGGCACGAGCCGCCGAACGGATTGCCGGGCCGCAGGTAGTACGGCGACAAGTTGAGGCGCGTGTCCTGGCAGAGCAGCCGCATCACCGACTGCGAATCGACGCCCATGCTTTTGCCGATGCGGCCGATCTCGTTGGCAAACGTCACCTTCGTCGCGTGGAAGGCGTTACAGGCGTATTTGATCATCTCGGCGCCGGGCCAGTTCACCGACGGGGCGTCCCCGCCGAAAAGCGGCGACAACTCGCCCGGGAACGCCGAGCCGTCGTGCGTGCCGACGACGGCCAGCGACGGATCGTCGAAGTCCGCCACCGCCGTGCCCTCGCGCAAAAATTCCGGATAAAAAAACAGGCGCAACTTGCCCGACTCGAGCAGGTCGGCGAGCAGCTCGTCGGCGATTTTCTGGGTGCTGCCGGGGAGCATCGTGCTGCGCAGGACGAGGTCATGCGACTCGCCGGAGGCACGCACCGCATCGGCGATCTGCCCGACGACCTGCCGGACGTATTGCAGGTTGAGCTCGCCGCTCTCGGCCGACGGCGTGCCGACGCAGACGAGCGACACGCCGGTCGCGGCGATGGCTTCCTCGTGATTTTGCGTGGCGGAGAGCAGGCCATTTTTCGCCGCGTCGGCGAGGAGATCACCCAGCCCCGGCTCGACGATGGGCGACACGCCGCTGGCGAGTGACTCGACTTTTTCGGCCTGCACATCGACACCCACGACGGTGTGTCCCTGCTTGGTGAGACACCCGGCAGTGACTGCACCAACATAGCCAAGACCGAAAATTGAGACCCTCATTTCAGGCGCGGCAGACTAGGAGTCACACGCGCGGAACGCAAGGCCAAGACTTGAATCTTGAAACTGAAAACTTGAAACTAGTCACCCTATGTGACTCTGTGTCGGCTGGAACGAGGCTCAGGCATGATAACTTTTTTGAAGGGAACCCTCACTGACGCGCTGCCGACGCAGGCGGTGATAGACGTCAACGGCATCGGGTACGAAGTGCTGATCCCGTTGTCGTCGTTCGAGAAGCTGCCGGAGCTTGGTCAAGCAGTGACGCTCAAGACGCAGCTCGTCGTGCGCGAGGATTCGCAGACGCTGTACGGCTTCGCGACGGACGACGAGCGGGAGTTGTTCAAGATGATCCAGGGTGTAAGCGGCATCGGACCGAGGCTGGCGCTCAACATCCTGAGCGGCATAAATGTGCCATCATTCAAGGGCGCGATCGGCGACGGCGACGTGAAGCGGCTCTCGAGCATCAACGGCATCGGCAAAAAAACCGCCGAGAGAATGGTGCTCGAGTTGAAGGACAAAGTTGGCATCGCGGGCGGCGCTGCAACGGCGCCTGGACAAGCGGCGACGGCGCTCGACAAGACCATCGCCGATACCGAGGCGGCGCTCGAGGCGCTGGGCACCAAGCCGGCCGAGGCGCAAAAGGCCGCCCAAGCCGCCCAAGCGATGCTCGGCCCGCAGGCGTCTGTCGAGGAGTTGGTCCGCGCCGCGCTAAAGGGCGGAAGATAAAACGCAATTGGACACGCAGGTTGTCATCCCGAATGAGGCAGGCCTTGGCCAACGGCTGGCGGCCAGACTGTTTTACATGTTGCTGCGGATGCTGCGGTTCACGTGGCGCGTTTATTTTTCAGATCCACACGGGATGATGGAGGCCGGTCGCGACCGGCCATTCATCCTCTGCGCATGGCACAACCGTCTGGCCTACGCGATGGTTGCCATTCGGGAAGGCATCCAGCCGAAAACCGGGCGGCGGATGGCGGCGATGGTGAGCGCCAGCAGGGATGGGGCGTTTCTCGTCGAGATTTTGCGCGCGTTTGACGTCGAGCCGGTGCGCGGATCGACCAGCCGGAGAGGCCGCCAGGCGCTGCTGGAATTGTCACGTCAGGTAAAGGAGGGGCTGCACTTGGGCATCACGCCCGATGGCCCGCGTGGCCCGTGCTACGAAATACAGGACGGTATCCTGTCGCTGGCCCAGTTGACCGGCCTACCGATCGTTCCGCTGGGTTGCCAAGCCAGGCACAAGATGCGCTTCAAAAGCTGGGACCGGTTTCAGCTGCCGTGGCCGTTGACGCGCTGCGACGTGGCATTCGGCGAGCCGCTGGAGGTACCCCGTAAGGCCACCGACGAGCAGCGGAACGCGTTGAAGGACGATCTGAAACGCCGAATGATGGAGATCAATCCTGAGTAATTGGCGATGCCGCAAGGTTGCACAATCCCGAAAAACGGATATAACCACGCGCCATGAACGCCGGTTCATTAGAAGGTGCGCTGCGCCTGCAAAAGCTTCTTGTTTTCAGCATCATCTCGCTGCTTGTGCTCGTTTTGGGGTACACGCTGGCTGATGACGCTTTTTTCGCCGCGTTCGCCTTTGGTGGACTGGCCTGGCTGATGTTGATGCCGTACCACGCGACGCTGTCGGTGGTCTTCGCGGTGGCGACGTTTTCCACGGCACTGATCTTGCCGTTTTTTCCCGGCCGGCCGTTTCTTTGGGAGGCCGCGGCACTGCTGGGCTGGACCGGCTGCGTGCTGGTGTTTTCATTCCGGCAATATCGGGACGAATTGTGGGACTCAATTTTTGAACACAAATGGATGCTGCTTGGCGTGGCCGGCTATTGCGGCGTGCTGGTATTCACGATGATGGAGCGCGGCGTCGGCTTTCGCACGATGGGCGGCGAGCAGATGGGCGGACGGTTTTATTTTCAGCAGCTTACCTGCGCCATCTTCCCGCTGCTGTTCATGATGGTGCGCCTGAAGGAGGAGCAGATCCGGAAGCTGTTTATCATCCAGTGCGCCCTATCGGCCACGTGGGTGATCTCTGATGTGATTTACTCCAACGCTCCCGGCCTGTTCAACATCCTGTTTTTCCTCGAGGTGCCTGGCGACGCCCGAAACTTCGAGATGGAACGGATGAAGATGGGCATCAACCGCTACCAGTCGCTGGCTTTCGTGAGTATCGGTTTCCTGTGGCTGTTGCTCATCAAGAACAAGCTCAACGACTTCCTAACCTCGAAGGGTGTATGGCTGATCCCAGCAGCCCTGACCATCGTGGGAGCGGGCCTGCTGAGCGGGCACCGTTACACGGTGGTCATCATCATTCTTGTCATAAGTTTCATGGTCTTTACCCAAAGGCTGATCACCATGCGCAACGCCATGGCGGGAACCCTCTTGTTGGCCCTTGGCCTGACGATTTCTTACGGCTTCGCCGAGCGCATGCCGCTCGCGGCCCAGCGCGCTCTCTCGGTGCTGCCCGGCATCACGGTGCATCCCGACGCGCGGATGGACGGGCTGAGCACAATGGAAACCCGGCGTGTCCTACGCGATGAGGGGTTTAAAATGATGTCACAGTATCTGTGGGTAGGGCGCGGGTTTGGACAGTCCGGTTTTGGAGACCACTCGCTGCAATGGGACCCCACGGCAATCACTTATCACATCAACCAGGGGCGTTTTTACAACGGATTCATTGGGTTGATGGTCAACACCGGCCTGATTGGCACCTGCTTCATGCTGTTGTTTCTCGTCTCCGGCTCGGTGGTCGCAACCAAGGTGATTCTTCATCTCCGTAAACACGGTGTGGATGATGACTTCTCCCGCGTAAGCTGTATCATCGCCTGCCTCTGGATGGCCAACGTGGTCGCCTTCATCTTCCTGCACGGCGACAGCGAGTACGCGATGAAAACCTTCTCCCTTCAGGCCGGCCTGTTGATCACCTGCCAATACATGTTGCGGGACCGGTTGCGCGAGGAGCAACCTGAGCAGCCCGAGCTGGAATGAGAATTCTCCACCTGGTCGGTCAGCGCGAGGACGCCGGCGGCATCCTCTCGGTGATCCGCTGCCTGCACCAGGCCGGCCCGGCGGCAGACATCCGACACTCGGTCTGGGTTCACCGCGACTACGCGGAATCCCGCTCGCCGACGCTCGACTACCGGCGCACCGGCTTCATCGCCAGCGACTCACCGAGCCACCTCACCATTTTTTTTACCAGCGCGCTGGCATTTTTCAGCCTGCGCAAACTCCTCCGGCAGGAGTCGTTCGATGTGCTCCACGCGCACACGCGCGGCGGGCTGATCGTCGCGTTGCTGGCCGGCCTGTTTCTCGGCCGGCGGATTCTGTTCACGAACCACAGCTACGCCAATCGCACGTGGCTTTACCGCTGGGCGGCGCGCCGCGACTGGATGACCACCGTGGTGCTCAACCCCAACATGGCAGCGCACTACGGCCTCGCCGCCGAGCCGCCCAAGTGCAGCATTATTTTCTCTGGCTGCGCCGATCGTTTTTTGCAGGAACCGCTCACAACGAACGCTTGGCCAAGCGCCAATCCGTTGGCCAAGCTCAAGCTCGTCGGCATGGGTACGCTCGTCCGCTGGAAATGCTGGCACCACCCCATCGCCGCCTTGGCCAAGCTGCCAGCCGAACTCAAGGTCCGCGTGGAGTTTCACCTCTGGGGGCCGGAGCAGAGCGACGCCGACTCGCAAGCCTTCGCCGCCGAGCTGCGCGAATCGATCGAGCAACTCGGCCTGCAGAAAACCGTCCTGCTGCGCGGCGTGACGAACCAAGTCACCGACGCCCTCCGCGACGGCCATTTCGTCGTCGTCGCCTCGGAGAACGAGCCATGCAGCGTGTCGCTGATGGAAGCACTCGCGCTGGGTCTCCCCGCCCTCGCGGCCCGCAGCGGCGGCAATGTCGACATCGTGCGCGACGGAACGACCGGCCTCCTGTACGACACCGGCAGCATCGACGGTTTGCGCGACAAAATCGCCTCCATCCTCAACGGCGATTTCACCCCCGCGCCGCCGACCGGAATCCGCGACAGCGTCCGGGGCTGGGCCGCCAGCGAGATGGCCGCCAAATACAACCGCGTGTACGAACAGTTGGCCAAACGCAACGACGACGTATCATGAAACTGCTCGTCTTTGCCCACGTCCCGCCGCCGTTCCACGGGCAAAGTTTCATGGTGCAGCAACTGCTCGACGAGCTTCGCGACGACGAAACAATCGAGGTCTTCCACATCGACAGCCGCCTCTCGAGAGATGTAGATGACATCGCCTCCGCAAGCCCGCGTAAACTACTCCTCATTTTCCGCTACTGCCTCAAGGCCATTTGGCTGCGGCTGCGACACGGCGTGAATTATTTCTACTGTGTCCCCGCGCCCGGCCTGCGCAACGCTGTTTACCGCGACTGGATCGTGATGATTCTCTGCCGCCCGTTTTTCCGGCGGACCATTTTTCATTACCAGGCGTCCGGCGTCGGCAGTTGGCTCGAGACCGGGGCACGTCCATGGGAGCGCTGGGTGTCGCGGCGGTTGCTTGGTCGCCCCGCGCTGAGCATTGTGCTGGGAGATTATTATCACGAGGACGCCGCCAAGCTCTCGCCGCGCAAAATCGTTACCGTGCCGAACTGCGCGCCCGACCCCTGCCCCGACTACGACACCGTGCTGCAACCGGCGCAGCAGTCCCGCGCCAAGGCACTTGCCCAAGCGCGGATCGGAGGCGAGGCGGCGGCGACGTTTCGCGTGCTGTACTTGAGCCTCTGCTACCGCGAAAAGGGATTGTTCGACGCCATCGACGCTGTCGCCGAAATCAACGCACGGTTGCAAACCAAGCAATCAGCCGCGCGCGTGCAACTCGACGTTGCCGGCAAATTTTATCTCGCCGGCGAAGAGGCCGAGTTCACCGGGCGGCTTGGCCAGGCGGAACTGAACGACGCGCACGGGCCGCTCGTGGTTTACCACGGCTTTGCCGGCGAGCCTAAAAAGCGCGAGTTATTCGCCCAGGCCGACGCGTTCGTGTTGGCGTCGTACTACGAATTTGAGGCGCACCCGGTCAGCCTCGTCGAGGCGATGGCGCACGGCCTGCCAATTATCGCAACTCGCTGGCGGATTTTGCCAGAACTGTTCCCCACCGGTTACGAGGGGCTTGTGGACACAAAGTCGCCTCGCCAAATTGCCGACCGGCTCGAGGGCTTTCTCGGCCGCACAGACGAGGCCGGCCTGCGTGATCGGTTCCTGCGACACTTTACGCGGAGGGCGTTCGGTGAAAAAATCCGGGCTGCCCTGTTGGCGCTGGAAAACGAGTGAACACCGACCGACAACCCGATCCTGCCCGCGTCTCGGCCTTTCGCGGGGTCGAGCATTACGACGATCCCGCTGCCATTCACTCGCTCGTTGGCCAGGCGCTGGACGCGCTTGGCCTGCCGGACGACTACGTCCTCCCCCACGACCGCGTCGTACTCAAGCCGAACTGGGTCAAGGAACACGACGAGCGCCACCCCGGCCCGGGCCAGTGGGAACACGTCGTCACGCATCCCGCCGTCATTGAGGCGGTCATCCGCTGGGCCGGCACGCAGCTCGCCGGCAGTGGCTCGATCACCGTTTGCGACGCGCCGCAAACCGACTCGTCGTTTGCTGCGCTCAACCAATACTGCAGGCTCGACGAAATGGTCGATCGCTGCCGCCGCGACTTCCCCGGCACAACGATCAAGCTGCTCGACCTGAGACCAGAGGAATGGCACGCCGTCGATGGTGTCACCGTTTCAAAAACAAAGCTCACCGGCGACCCGGCAGGCGACACGTTCGTCGGGCTGAACGACGCGAGCGAGTTCGTCGGCTTTCACGGCAACGGTCGGCTGTTTGGCGCCTCTTTCAACATGGCCGAGACGAACGAGCGCCACTCCGGCGAGCGCCACGAGTACATGCTCTGCCGCACGCCGATGGACGCCGACGTGCTCATCAATCTTCCCAAGCTTAAGACGCACAAAAAAGTCGGCGTGACTTGTGCGCTCAAGAATCTCGTCGGCATCAACGCGAACAAAAACTGGCTGCCGCACCACACCGAAGGCACGCCCGACCTGGGCGGCGACCAGTTCCCCGCCTCGACGTCAAAAGCCAGGCTAGAGCATTCGTGGATGGGCCGGGCCAAGCGCATCGTCAACGGCCGCCCGCTGCTCTCGCGCCTGTTTGTGCCGTTGAAAAAAATAGGCCGCCTGTTTTTCGGCGACACGCAGAAAGTCGTCCGCTCCGGCAACTGGCACGGCAACGACACCTGCTGGCGTATGGTGCTCGACCTCAACAAATGCCTGTACGATTTCGATGGTGCCGGGCTGCCGCGCAAAAAGCCACTGCGCTATCTTGCCGTGGTCGATGGCATCATCGGCGGCGAGGGCAACGGCCCGATGTCGCCCGATGCGAAGCCCTGCGGCGTGATCCTCGCCGGCACTCATCCTGCCGCTGTGGACATGGCCGCCGCGACGCTGATGGGTTTCGACTGGCAAAAACTGCGGCTGCTGAAGAACAGTTTTGAGATTCGAAAACGCAACTTTATCCCATTTCCGCCAAGCGACATAAGCCTCGTGTCGAACAAGCCTGAATGGGATGGGCCGCTTGGCCAAGCGGGTGGGCGGTTCGCGTTCAAGCCACACTTTGGCTGGGTCGGCGTAATCGAGCGCGAGCCGGAAAACCAGGCCAAGCGATGAGTCTCGAGGATAAACTTTACCCGTTCCTCTCGCTGTACGACCGGCTGCCGCAGGGGGCGCGAAATTTCATCGGCGCGGCGTACCGGCGGCTCCCACGCCGCATCCGCCACGGCAGGGCGTACGGCGAGTTTCGCGAGTTGGCCGAGGCATCGCCAAGCTGGAGCGAGTCGGATCTTCGCGAGTATCAGTTACGCGAACTGCGCCGCACGCTCGTCAACGCCGCAAGCTATTGTCCGTTTTACAGCCGCTCCTTTGCGAAGGCCGGTTTTCGTCCGGACGCCATGATGTCACTCGACGATTTTGCCGGCTGCCCGTCGCTCACCAAGCAGGACATGCAGCAGCATTTTAATGACCTGACCTCGACCGGGATTGCCGACTCGCAAAAACTTTACATCACCACCGGCGGCTCGACCGGCGTGCCTGTGGGGTTTCATCTGCAGAAGGGCGTCAGCCGGCCGAAGGAGCAGGCGTTCCTTGAGGCCAACTGGCGGCGAGCCGGTTATTTTGACAAGGCGAGGCTCGCGCTGATCCGGGGCCATGTGATCAACTCGCGAGCCAGGGACAACATCATCGCGCACGACGCCACGCGTAACTGGCTGATGCTTTCGTCGTATCACCTCACCGACGAGCGCATCCCGGAGTACCTCGAGGCACTGGAAAATTTTCAGCCGGACTTTTTGAATATCTACCCGTCGGCGGCGTTGCAGCTCGCCGAGTATTTGCAGCGGCACGATCAGCGTTGGCGCACGCCGCTCCAGGGCGTGCTATGCGGCTCGGAGCAGTTGACCCTGTCGCAGAAACGACTCATCGAGGGTGTGTTCCAGTGTCGCGTGCTGCGCTGGTACGGCCACGCCGAGCGCGTCGTCCTCGCCGCCGAGGGGACGTACTCGGATCTGTTTTATTTTTGGCCGCATTACGGTTTCGTTGAGTTTGGCGAGCCGGACGGGGACGGCCTGCGGGAAGTCATCGGCACGACGTTTCACAATATGGCCATGCCGCTCGTGCGATACCGCACTGGCGACTTCGTTCGCCTGGCCAAACCGGATGCGCGGCGGGAATACGTTTGGCCTGCCGTTGAGGAGATCGCCGGGCGCGGGCAGGAATTTCTTGTCACCGGCTCGGGACGGCGCATCTCGCTGACCGCCTTCAATATGCACGACGCGATCTTCGACGGGCTGTATGCCGTGCAGTTTTTCCAGTCGGAACAGGGCGTGGCGGAGTTTCGATACATCCCGTCACCGGAGTTTCACGCGTCGCGGCTGCAGCAGATTGAGGACGGCATCCGGCACAAGCTTGGCGACGACTTCCGGCTGGTGCTACGCGAGGTCGTCGAGGTCGAAAAGACGCCCCGCGGCAAGCAAACCTGGCTCATCAGCCGGCTCTGATTCCCGCTTGGCCAAGCGGGCCGGATGGGCGTATGGTTGCCGGGCGATGCTACAAACCAAAGCTGCACGAAGAATTCTCCACGGCGTGATGCTCGGGGTGTTGTTGGTGAACCTGGCGATCGGGGCCAAGGTCTATTCCGAGTCCGACGCCAACTCGAGCGCCAACGATCCCCACGCCAATCTCGACCTGTTCGTCAACGTACTCGAGCGCATCCGGCGCGACTACGTCGATGGCAGCGAACTGACGTACGAGGACCTCGTCCACGGCGCGCTCCGGGGCATGATCGGCATGCTCGACCCGCACAGCGAGTTCATGCCGCCCACCCGTTACTCGCACCTCATGGACGACACCGAGGGCCGGTTCGGCGGCGTCGGCGTGCACATAAAAATTCAGGACGGCTACCTCACCGTACTCGCTTCGATGGAGGACACGCCGGCCTACGAGGCCGGCATCATGTCAGGTGACCGCATTGTGAAGATTGAGGGCAAAAACGCCCGCAACATCTCGATGCCGGAGGCGGTCGACAAGCTCCGCGGCAAGCCGGGCTCGAAAGTCAAAATGACATTTTTCCGGCCCTCCACCCGTGAGGACATCAATGTCACTCTCAAGCGTGCACTAATCAAGGTGGCTACCATCAAGGACATCAACAACCAGCGCAAGTTCACCGTCGACGAAAACAAGATTGGCTATGTGCGGCTGACGCAGTTTGGCGAGGCGACCTCACGCGACCTGGAGGAGGCGCTACGCAAACTCGAGCTTGAGGACATGAAGGGACTCGTGCTCGACCTGCGCCACAACCCCGGAGGACTACTCGACCAGGCGATCAGGGTTTGTGAAAAATTTCTGGCCAAAGGCGAGCCGATCGTCACCACCGAGGGACGCCGCAAACGCGAGAACTCCGAGCACAAGTCGACCGGCCTCCATGCCCGTCCCGATCTGCCACTGGTCGTGCTGGTGAACCGGTTCAGCGCCAGCGCATCGGAGATTGTTGCCGGCTGCCTCAAGGACAACGACCGCGCCAAGATCGTCGGCGAAAAAACCTTCGGCAAAGGTTCAGTGCAAAAGATTCTGCCTATCAACGGCCAGCAAGGAGCCGCGCTTCGACTGACCACAGCCAAGTATTACACTCCAAGTCACGAGGTCATTCACGGCCAAGGTATCGAGCCGCATCACAAGTTGAAAATGAGCCGCGAAGACGAGGAATTGCTCTTCCTCCAGCGCACGCCGGGGGGCCTCAAGATGGTGACTGAGGATCGTCGTGAAGCCGTCGGAAACTTCATCGATCCGCAGTTGGCCAAGGCGATTGAACTGCTAGTGGGCAAGAAACAGATCCAAGCCAAGGCAGAGCCGGAAGATGAAAAACCGGCCGAAAAACCCAATGAAAAGGCCAAACCTGAGAAGGAGGCCGAGCCGGAAGCCGAGCCGGAAGCCGAGGAAAAGCCGGCCGACAAGCCGGAATGATTTCGCCGCTTGGCCAAGCGAGACTGTTCGCCTCCCATGCTGTTGCTGGCCATCGAGACGTCGTGTGACGAAACCAGCGTCGCCGTGCTGCGCGATGGCTGTGTTCTCGCCAACGAGGTTTCCTCCCAGATAAAACTTCACGAGGAGTACGGCGGCGTGGTGCCGGAACTCGCCTCGCGCGAGCACCTGCGCAACCTCATGCCGGTCGCCCGCCAGTCGCTTGGCCAAGCGGACGTCGCCCCCGGCGAACTCGACGCGATCGCGGCGACTCGTGGGCCCGGTTTGCCGGGCGCGCTGCTGGTTGGCCTGCGCGCGGCGCAGGGCTTGGCGTTCGCTCTGGCCAAGCCGTTCATCGGCATCCATCATCACGAGGCACACCTCTACTCGCCGTGGATCGGTGGCGAGCCGTTGTCACTCTCTCTCGATGACTTTCAGCCGAACGTTTCGCTCATCGTCAGCGGCGGCCATACGATGCTCGTACACGTCGCCGCACCGCTGGAGCATCGCGTGCTCGGCGGCACGGTGGACGACGCAGCCGGCGAGTGCTTCGACAAGGCTGCCAAACTGATCGGCCTGCCGTATCCCGGCGGCCCCGAGCTGGATCGCCTAGCCAACGAGGGCGACGGCAGCGCGCACAAATTCCCGCGCCCCATGATGCGCGACGACTCGCACGACTTCAGTTTCAGCGGGCTCAAGACATCTGTGCGCTACTTCATCCGCGACAACCCAAGCGTGCTCGAGGACGGACAGCGGCTACGCAACCTTTGCGCCGGCGTGCAGGCGGCGATCGTCGAGGTGCTCGTCGCCAAGACAATCCGCGCGGCGAAAAAGCTCGGCGTAAAATACGTCACCGCCTCCGGCGGCGTGACATGCAACAGCGGCTTGCGAGCGGCCTTGGGCGCGGCGTGTGAGCGGGAGAGCTTTGTGTTGCGCCTGGCCAATCCAACGCTCTGCACCGACAACGCAGCAATGGTCGGCATGATCGCCCACATGCACCTTGCCAAGGGCACCGCCGCCACCTCACTCGACGCTGAAATCGTCCCCGGCTGGAAGCTCGCCGAAAGTGCCGTTTGCTAACGGTGCGACATGACAATCCTTTCCGATTGGCTTTGGCTTGGTTACACCTTGGCCAAGTGATATGGAAGATTACGATTTTGATGTTGCCGTGATCGGCGGAGGCAGCGCCGGCTATGCCACCGCCCGTACGACCGCTACCGCCGGCAAACGCACAGTACTCATCGAAGCCGGGGAGGAACTGGGCGGACTGTGCATCCTGCGCGGCTGCATGCCAACAAAGGCGCTACTACACGCTGCCGATGTGCGATACCAAGCCAGGCGCTCCAGCATCTGGGGGCTCAAGCCGGGCGAGGTCGGTTTTGACTTTGCCGAAGTGATGCGGCGCAAGGCGTCGATGGTCGAGGAGTTTGCCAGCTATCGGCGCGGCCAATTGCAAGACGGCCACTTCGAGCTGATCCGCGCCCTGGCTAGTTTTCGTGACCCACACACGCTCGAGTTGGACAACGGAAAAGCGGTGACTGCTGAACACATCATGATCTCCACGGGCTCCCGGGTCGCCGAGCTGCCGCTGCCCGGATTGGCAAAGCTAGGCTGCATCACCAGCGACGACGCCCTCGAGCTTGAGTCGCTGCCCCAGTCGATCATCGTGCTTGGCGGCGGTGCGGTGGCGCTCGAGTTCGCCCAGTTTTTTGCGCGATTCGATGTCGAAGTGACTGTACTCCAGCGCAGCCCGCACATTCTCAAGGCGTTCGACGACGATGTCGCCGGCGAAGTGGAGGCCGCCTTCCGCGAGGAAGGCATCACCGTCCACACCGGATGCTCTCTCACCGACGCGCGGCAGGACGCCAACGAAAAAGTGATCGTGTACGAGCGCGACGGCGGGCAACACGAAGTCCGCGCCGAGGCGGTGTTTCACGGGTTGGGCCGATCGCCGAACACCGGATCACTCGCGCTCGAAAACGGCGGCGTCGAGACCGAGCACGGTCGAATCCTCTGCGACACCCACATGCGGACCAGCACGCCGCACATCTACGCCGGGGGTGACTGCACCGGCCCGCACGAGATCGTCCACATCGCCATTCAGCAGGGCGAGGTCGCCGCGCATAACATCCTGCACCCCGGCGGGCTGCACTCGATGGATTACCGGATGCTCATCAGCGTAGTGTTCACCGACCCACAGGCTGCCACCGTCGGCCACACTGAAAAAACGGCCAAGGCGCAGGGCATCCCGTACCTCACCGCGAGCTATCCATTCAACGACCATGGCAAGTCAATCATCATGGAGGCAATGCACGGCTTTGTGAAACTGCTGTGTGATCCCGAGTCGGGAGAAATCCTCGGTGGCGTATGCGTCGGACCAATGGGCGGCGAATTGATCCACGAGATCGTCACCGCCATGGCCAAGCGCATGACCGTCGCAGAGCTGGCCGCCTTGCCACACTACCATCCCACACTGGCCGAGATCTGGACCTACCCCGCCGAGGAGTTGGCCGAAAAAATTACCGGCTGACGGTTTCATCGAATTTGTTGTAATTGAAAAAAGCTGTGTTCACTCCCCCGCCTCAACGTTTCTCAATCCGATAAAGGTGGGTTTTTGTACGGAGAATCCACGCGGCGCCATGCACGGCGGGAGAAGCCATGAAGCCGCTGTCGAGTTGGCTTTCGGCAAGAATCTCAAACTTGCGCCTGGCCGCGACCGCAGTGGTTTTACCCTCCTCGCTGAAGAAGAAAATCCGTTTGCCATCAGTCACCGGCGATGCCGAATAGTTCCCTTCCACGCGCTCGCTCCATGTGATTTCGCCGGACTTGGCCTCGATGCACGACGCTATGCCGCCATCGTCGATCATGAAAATATGTTCGCCGATCAACAACACAGACGGTTTGTTGGAGACACTGCGTTTAGTGCGCCATTTAATGCTGGTCTTAGTCGAATCGCCACTGCCGCCTGGGTCGA